>VHCM01000004.1 GCA_016871685.1 Verrucomicrobiota bacterium | reverse complement strand
GCATCGAGGCATTTCACCGTGTGCGGCGAGTGCCAGAAATCCGGGGTCGCGATCACCGCGGCGTCGAGTCCTTTCTCCTTCGCAAGCAGGTCGTCGATATCGGTGTACCCGTTGGGCGTGTGCCCTTGCAGCGCGCGCACCTTGGCGACTCCACCCTTGAGATTGTAGTCCCAGATGTCGCAGACCGCCTGGAAATGAAGTCCGGGAATGTTGGCCATCGCCTCGAACAGGACGCGGCCCTGCTTGCCCATGCCGATCAGTGCGATGTGGATCTTGTCCGATGCGCCGGGCGTGGCGGCGCGAAGCATGCCCGGCGCGCCGAGTACCAGCCCGGCACCGATGCCGGCTTTGGCGAGGAAGTCGCGTCGGCTGATCACGGATGGCTCATTCATGGCTGCGTCTTCGGCGGGCTTACCATTTTCTCAGAACGGTGAAGCGGTTGTGCGGCGCAAGAGCGAGTGCGGCGACCACCAACAGCAGGTGCGTCGCCAACCAGGAAACGCCGTCGTCTTGCTTGATGAGGATCAGCCCCCAGGTGAGGCTGGTGAACAGCAGGCCGAGGAAGAACAGCGAGACGCGTTGCGCGATACCCAGCAGAATGGCGATGCCCAGCAGGATCATCGCCGGGCCCAGCAGCTTGTCGAAAAGCGGAAGCATCGCCTTGGACATCAGCGGCTCGGCCTCGAATTTGGACGCCAGCGCCTTGGGCAGACCGTGGTAGTTCTCCAGCGCGTAGTGTTTGACGGTGGTTGTCGCGCTCAGCCCGTAGGTGTTGGGGGTGCCGTCGATGTTCACCGCCTGATCGGTCGCCTTGGTGCCTGCGTATTTCTCAAGGCCCGTCTGCAAGGCGCGCATGCCCAGCCAGAGGCGGAGCAGCAAGGCCCCGAAGACAAGGCCGAGCGGGGATTCATCGCGGTCGGTTTCCTGATCGGTCATGGGCGGTTCGGATGCGGTGCGGCGGAATGCTGCGCCGGTGAACGCCGCAGGTCAAACCCGGACTCGATCCGCGGTGGCGAATCCGGCGGGGGGAGGTGCAGGGTTGCCCAGCCAGCGCCAGACCCGCGGGAAGCGGGGGGGATTGCGACCAGGTCGCGGATGTGGATCGTGTCGGATGGTTTAGCTCAAATGTCGCCGGGTGACGCGCTGCTTCATGTGGACAATGGTCACCACCTGAAACTCATCGTCGTTGAGATTGTAGATGATCAGGTATGAACCTTCGTGAATCTCGCGGAGTCCGGATTCGCGAAACTCGTGCACGGGGTGTCCCCTCGTTGGCATATCGGCGGCCCGTTCGGCGCTCGAAATGAGGCGCTCGAGCTGCAGCTGTGCGTAGTGCTCGGAATCGCGCGCGATGAAATCACGGATGGCATGTAGATCGCGGAGCGCCTGCGCTGACCACGTGATGGTCATGCGAATCCAAACTCGTTGCGAACGGATGCGTGGCTGTGCTTCCTTCCAAGCCGCAAATCATCCAATCCGGCATCGATTTTCTTACGAACGAGGATTTCGTACATCAGATCATCCCAACTCGCGGACTCGGGTAATTCGCGAACCAAGCGAGCGGCCACTTTTTTAATCGAGGTTTTTTTTGCAATGCGATTCATGGAGTCATCTTGGCAGAGAGCATGGCTCCATGCAAGTCAGCAGTTTCCAAAGCCGCGGTGGCGAATCCGGCCGGATCCGACATCTTCTCCGCCGCCCGCGGCGGCCGGTGCCGAGCATCACGAGAGGTCCGGCTCCCAGCCCTTGCGGTACACGCGCTTGAGCAGCGGAGTGGCTTCCGGAAGTCCTCGCGCCTGCATGCGGTCGAAGTCCCAATCGATGCGCTTGCCGAGACGCACGGCGAGGTTGCCCGCGAGCACCATCTCAGTGAGCGGCCCGGCATGATCGATGAAGTTGGAGACCGGCTTGGGCCCTTGGCCGAGGATCGCGCGACACAATTCCTGGTGAGGTCCGCCTTTCACGCGATCGTACTTGCGCTCGACCGTGCGCGCTTTTTCCCGCAGCGCTTCGGGGTAAAGCACCGGCGATTGGCGGCAATACGCATCGTTGCAGAAGATCACCCCCTCGCTGCCGACGAAGACCTGACCGAATTCCGCATTCAACTGAAGATCGGCCGGGATGCCCGGCGGACGCAGGAATTCCGGATCGGTGTTGGGATCGTTCACGCCGTCCTGCCACACGACCTTCACCGGCGTGCGGCCGCCCTTGCCGGGGAATTGATAGACAATGGTCGAGCGCTTCGGCGCGAGCGTATCGTCGAACTCCGAAACCTTGCTCGCCTCGACGACGAAATCGCCCTTGAGGTCGAGCGCCCAGAACGCCGAGTTGAAGCTGTGGCAGCCGATGTCGCCGAGGGCACCGCAGCCGTAGTCCCAGAATCCCCGCCATGCGAACGGATGGATTTTTTCGTTGTACGGACGCTCGGTCGCGCAGGATCCCTGCCACACATCCCAGTTGAGCTGCTCGGGCACGGGCATCGCCGGGAACTCCAGTCCCTTGCCCTGGGGCCAGATCGGCCGGTTCGTCCAGTAGTGGACTTCTTTGACCTCGCCGATGAGACCCGCCTCAATCCACTCGCGCAGCACGCGGGTGCCGTCGTAGGTGGCGCCCTGGTTGCCCATCACGCTGAACACGCCCTTCTTCTCGGCGTAGCGCGCCATCACGCGGGTTTCCCACAGGTTATTGCTTAGCGGCTTCTGCACGTAGACGTGCTTGCCCCGGCGCATCGCCTCCATCGCGATCGGGAAATGCATGTGATCGGGCGTGGTGACCGAGACCACGTCGATCTGGTCGGCCATCTGCGCGAACATCTCACGGTAGTCCGAGAAAAACTTGGCTTGGGGAAAACGGGCGATCGCGCCGGGCACCTCGCCTTGCGCGGTTATGCGGGTCAGCTCCGCCATCCTGCGGTCGACGTCGCACATCGCGACAATCTGGTTGCCGACGGCGATTTGGACGAGATCACTGAGCCCCTGGCCGCCCACGCCGATGCAGGCGATGCGGAGTTGCTTGGCGCTGGCGTCTTGCCCGCGCAGCAGAAGGTTCGGGGCGAAACCCGCGCCGGCGAATGCGGCGGCGGACTTGAGGAAGCGACGACGGGAGTGCGGGTGCATGTCGAATCCAGTTAGTCGGGGCGGGGGCCGCTGGCAACCGGAAACCGGCGCAAAGAAGAGGGAATGGCCCGGAAAGCCCCGATGAACGTGAAGATCCTGTCATTCCGGTGACAGTGCCTCGGAAAATGGGGTCAGAAAATGGGGTCAGGCTGCAAATCTTGACAAAACCCGCCGGGTGATCCGGCCGGGCTTTGCCCCGGATCCGCTCTTGGCGTGTGCATGACCGAGACTCCCGCATGCCTGGTGACGGGGGCATGCCGTTGGGGGACGTGTCGTTTCCCGATCAGCGCTTGCGCCGCAGTCGGCGGCCGGTGAGCCGGGCCGCGATGAGGTTGGGGCAGCGGCCGCGCTTGCGGAGTTGCTCGCAAGTCGCCTCGATGCGCAACGACTGTTTCACCGCGCGGAATCCGAGCCGCCGGGTCACGCAGTCGTTGAGTGTGTCGATGTGCGCGTCTTCGAATTCGATGACCTTGCCGCAGTCGATGCAGACCAGATGGTTGTGCGACGGTTTTTCGAGAAAGTTCGGATCGTAGGTCGTGTGCTGGTCGCCCAAATCGATTTCCCTCAGCAATTCGGCCTCCACCAGCAGGGCAAGCGTGCGGTACACCGTGGCCCGCGATATCCCGCTGTCACTTCTTCGCACGCGATCGCAGAGTTCGTCGGCGGTGAAATGCTCGTCCTTGGAGAACACCGCCTTGAGGATGCGCTCGCGTTGCTCGGTTCGCCGCAGTCCCTTGCCACGCAGAAACGCGTCGAGCCGCTCTTTGAGTTGCGCCTCCATGCGCCGATTTTTCCACGGTGGGCCAGCTGCGGAAAGCCGAATTTGACAGGTCGCGCGCCCGGAGCCGCATCGCGCTCGGTGATTGCGAAGCGGCGTCCTTGCGGCTAGGATCATTTCCGGATGCAGTTGAAGTCCTTGGGATGGTGTAAGCATTTCGATGATGCTTTCGATCGGTATCGTTCCATGGGCTGGGTTCCGGCTCGGCTGGTGCGTGAAACGCCGATCAATTTCGGGGCGGTGCTCGGGGACGGGGAGGAAATCGAGGTCGTGTTGGGCGGACGTGTCTGGCATGAGGCGGAGTGCGATGCGGATTTGCCTGCGGTGGGGGACTGGGTGGCGGTCGAGCGTGGAGAGGGCGATGCGGTGATCCGGGCGCGTCTGCCGCGGAGAAGTTGCTTCATGCGCAAGATGCCGGGCAACAGCGCGCAGGCTCAGGTCATCGGTGCGAATGTCGACGTGGTCGCGGTCGTGACCGATGCCGGCGCGGACTTCAACCTCCGCCGGATGGAGCGGTATTTCACGCTGATCAGCCGCAGCGGGGCCAAGGCGCTCGTTCTGGTGAACAAGGCCGATCTTCACGAAGCGGCGCGCAACCGTGACGCGGCGGAGCAGATTTGCCGATTGGATCTCTCGGCCGAGGTGCATGTGACGAGCGCGTTGAGCGGCGACGGCTTGCAGGTGCTCAAACGCCACCTTCAACCCGGTATCACCCTTTGCATCGTTGGATCGAGCGGGGTTGGCAAATCGACTTTGGTCAATGAATTGCTTGGCGAGGAGTGGCAGTGGACGGGGGAAGTGAACGAGCGCACGGGCAAGGGCAGGCATACCACGACGTCGCGCGAACTCGTGCTGCTCCCGGGCGGCGGAATGCTCATCGACAATCCGGGCATGCGCGAAATCCAGATGTGGACCGATGAGTCGACGCTGCGCACGAGCTTTGCCGATCTAGAGGCGCTCGCGGCGGAATGCCGCTTCGCCGACTGCCGCCATCGCGGAGATGCCGGCTGCGCGGTGCGCGCCGCGGTCGATGCGGGCACGCTCGATGCCGGGCGGCACGCGGCATTTCTGAATCTTGAAAGCGAGATTGCGGCGTTGAAGGCCCGCGCCGAAAAGCGCCGCATGGCGGTGGAGCGTTGGTCCAAGCGTGGTTATCGCGTCAAGGCCCGCAACCTCGAGGATCGCATCCAGTTGGAGCGCGACGAGCGGGGCGAGCCGTGAATCGACGGGTGGCATTCCTCTCGCACCACCCTCATTCGTCATTGAATCCCGCACGGCCCCGCGTTAGTACATCCCGCGCGACCGTCTCCGGTCGCAAGCCGCCATCCACCGGCAAGGAGATGAACCCGTCGTCAACCCGGCTTTCCGTCGCGACCATCCTGGCCGTGCTGTGTTGTGTGGCCACGCTGCGTGCGCAGCTTCCATCATTGCCCAAATCGCTGGGTGGTCAGTCGGCCGAGGCTGCCAAGACCGCGGAAACACCGGAGGATGCCACGAAGCGCCTCGAGCTATGGCTGGGTGAGTCGCGCGACGCGCTCACGCGTCTCGACGGGGTCGATCCGGCGTCGCTGCCTGTTGGTGTGACGGCCGCAGATCTCGACGAGCGCAAACGCACGCTCGGGCAGATCGTCATTCACGCATCCAACGCGCTCGCGGCCTTGTCCGCGCGAGGCGATGCCGTCAAGGCGGCCGAGCAGTCGCGTGCGGCGGCATCGGCGTGGGCAGGATTCAAGGAGCCGCCGCCCTATCCGGTGCTCTGGCTGGATGAACTCACCGGCGAGCGGCAAGCCGTGCGGTCGAAACTCGCGACACACGAGTCATCGATGGCGAACTTCGAACGCGTGCTTGCCGGTGTGCTGACAGACGCTAAATCCGACGCGGACGTCGTGGGGCGGGCGAATGCCGCGCTGCAAGGCGCGCAAGGAGATGCGGTGGAGGCCGCACGATGGGCACTCGACACCGCCAAGGCGAAATCGCGACTGCAGGCCGTGCGTGCCGCACTGGTTGAAGCGGGGATGGCCAACCTACGCCAGTCGGTGGCCGCGGCAAGGTCCGATCTGGACCTTCTCGATCGCAAGATCCGCACGATGCGCGACGACGTCGGATTTACCGAGGAGGAACTCCAACGAATTCATCATCTTTCGCAGGAACGCGCCAAGGCTGTCGCGAAGGAAATCCAGGCAGTCGAAAAACGGATCCAGTCCGCCTTGCGCGCGCGTCAGGCGGCGCAGGAGAGAATGGACCTGACTGGCCAGGTCGCCGCCGATGACGATCCCGCGCGGCTGAAACTCGCCACTGCCGGGATTCGTCTCGACGCGCTTCAATCGATGCGGCAACTGCTGGAAAGCCTCGTCGAATTGGAAAGCCAGTATCGTGCGGTCTACGCTGACCGCCGCGTGTTGATGAATGCCGCGGATCCGGCGGAAGCGAGGGCCTTGGCGCAATCGCTCGTGAAAACCGCCGGACGCCTGCGGGTCTGGCGGGAAGTGATCGAAAGCGACAACGCGGCTTCGGCTGCGGATCTTGCGAAACTCGAATCGCGCGCCGCGGCGATGGCCGCCGGTGATTCACGCGCGGACGAGTTCGACGACCAACGTGCCGCGCTCAGTGAAAAGCTCGCCATGCAGCGAAGGGCGATCCAGGCGGTCAGGAATCTTGAAGAGCAGGTGGGACGATGGATTGAACACCACGCTCCGGCACCACCCGGATCCACCGACTTGAGCCAGCGGATCGGCACTCTCGTGTCCTCGATTCCCTCATGGCTGGGCAATGTCTGGTCGCTCACGATCTTTTCGTTCGAGGATCAGGTGGAAGTGGACGGGCAGACGATCACCGGCAAGGTGAGCGTCACCCTCGGCATGCTGCTCGGAGGTTTGCTTTTTTTCCTGGTCGGCTGGCTCCTCGCGTCCCGTGTCCTGCGTCGCGTGCAACGCACGCTGGTCCGCCGCGGTTATTTGTTCGAGGCACAGGCCCGCACGCTGCGCAAGTGGCTGATGCTTCTCGTCTCCCTGATGTTGCTGATCGGTACGCTTTCCTATCTCAACATCCCGCTCACGATCTTCGCGTTCCTGGGCGGCGCGCTGGCCATCGGTGTCGGTTTCGGCACGCAGACGCTCATCAAGAACTTCATCAGCGGCATCATCCTGCTGGTGGAGCGAAAAATTCGTGTCGGGGATGTGGTCGAGGTCGGTGGCGTGATCGGCACCGTCACCGAGGTCAACACGCGCTCGTCGGTGATCCGTGCGGCCGACGATCAGGAGTCGATCGTGCCGAATTCGATCTTCCTCGAAAACCGCGTGACGAATCTGACGCTCACCTCGTCCACGATCCGCAAGAGCCTTCGTGTGGGGGTTGATTACGGTACGCCTCCGGCGTTGATCATGGACATCCTCGCTGAGGCGGCGGGACGTCACGGGCTTGTGTGCAAGGATCCAGCGCCGTTCGCGGTGTTTGATGATTTCGGCAGAGACGCGCTGGTGTTTTCGCTCTACTACTGGCTTGAACTCGGCAGCGGCGCGAATCCGGTCGTGGTCGCGAGCGACCTGCGGTTGATGATCGGCAAGCGGCTGGGCGAGTCCGGCATCCGCATTCCCCTCCCGCAGCGTGACATGCAGCTTGCCAGCGAGCGGCCGATCGGCGTTGAACCCATGCGTCCTGCCGCCGATGAATGACGAGGCATGGATGCGCCTTGCCATTGCGGAGGGGTGCAAAGGAGTTGGAAAAACCGCGCCGAATCCTGCAGTCGGCGCGGTAGTCGTGAAGGACGGCATCCTGCTCGGATCCGGCTGGCACCGCGCGGCGGGTCGTCCGCACGCCGAACGCGAGGCGCTTGTGAACGTGCTCGGAAGCCACGGCCCTGAAGCCGCGCGCGGGTCCACCATCTATGTCACGCTCGAACCGTGTTCGACCTTCGGCCGCACGCCGCCGTGTACCCAGGGCCTCATCGACGCGGGTGTGGCGCGGGTCGTGTACGCCTGCACGGATCCGGCACCCGCGCACTCCGGGCGGGCGGACGCGATGCTCGAGGCGCACGGCATCCAGGTGCGCGCGGGAGTGCTTGCGGATGAGGCGTTCTCGCTGATTCGTCCATTTGCGAAGTGGATCGCTTGTGGATTGCCTTGGGTGATTTGGAAGTGCGCGATGAGTCTGGACGGAAGGATCACGCGGCCGCCGGGCGAATCCCGATGGCTCACCGGCGAGGCCGCGCGCGCCGACGTGCAGCGCTTGCGCGCCGAGGTGGATGCGGTTCTCACCAGCGGTGAAACGGTGCGCCGCGATCATCCGGCGCTGACGATTCGCGATGCCGATTTCGCGGGGGGCAGGGACCAGCCGTGGCGAGTCGTGTTCACGGACAAGCCGGAGTCATTGCCACGCGAGGCTCCGTTGTTCAGCGATCGTTGGTGTGAGCGCACCTTGATCCGCCCGTGTGGTGATCTTGAGGCGTCCTTGCGGAATCTCGCCGCCGACCAAGGGGTGCGTTGCGCCTTGGTCGAGGCCGGCGGCGTGTTTTCATCGGCCCTGGTGGAGGCCGGGCTGATCGACGAAATCGTCGTCTACTACGCGCCGATGCTCTGTGGTGGCCCGGTGCCGGCGCTTGCGGGAAACGGCCTGCCCGCGCCGCACCGCCTCACCGACATCCGCTTCGAGGCGCTCGGCGACGACCTCAAGCTGCGCGCCCGCATCCTCCGCACGCAAATGGGGTCAGGCTGCAAATCTTGACAAAACGTCCTTCAACCCTCCGCCTGCCAGGCATTGCCGAGAAAGCGCCGCATCGCGGGCGGCACCTTGGAGAGCACGTGCTTTCGATCCAACCGCCGCAATTGCTGGCTGACGTTGGCGGCGCTGCGCATGGCCAGCTTCCGTGCGATCCATTCCTGTGAAACGGTGGTCCGTTTCCACAGCAGTTCGGCCAGTGCGAGTTTGCGGGGGTCCGATCCCTTCAATTGCGGCAGCTCACGGGCCGCAAGGCCTGCGGCCTGAATGCCTTCTTTCAGCCATTCTTCCGCTTGTCCCTCACTGTGTGCCCTGAGTTGCGGTGTGTTGCGGTAGGATCTCGATAGGTGCGGGTGGCCCTTGGCGATCTGATCCGTGAGCTTTTGAAGCTTGGCGGCGAATGTCTGGCCGCCCCAGTACCATCCCCGACGCAAATGGCTGCTGCGTGCATCGACCTCCGCGGGGACGACCGGCACTCCGCAGTTCTTCATCTCCTCCTCGATCGCGCGGCGGTCGAGTTGCTCGACCAAGCGCCGCCGCCCGGCCACCGAATCGGGCAGATCGAAGCGCCGCAGTCCTTCTTGTGCCACCATCCACTTCGGTCGTTTGTTCGGAGGCAACGCCCATCCGCCGGCAACGCTGCTCCATGGATAGTCGAGGATGCTCTCACGAGCTTTCGGTTTGATGAGGCCGGCCCGGACCGGATTGAGATGGATGTAGTCGGCGAGTGTCCGGTAGTGCCAAGGGTCCGCACCATCCACCGGCACCGCCTTGTAGCGGTCGCCGAACAGGCGGCCCCAGGCCGCGTGCCGGACATTGTGACGCCGGGTCACCGTGTTCTGCAGCCAGCTCATGCCAGTGACCAAGTTGGCCTCGGGCGTCTCAATGAACAGATGATAGTGGTTTTTCATCAGGACCCAGGCATGCACGCGCCATCCGGTCATCGCACAAGCTTCCGAGAGCGTGGCGAGGAAGAACCGGCGGTCGTCGTCGTCGTGGAAAATCGCATGACGCCGGTTGCCCCGGGCCATGACGTGGTAATAAGCGCCTGGGAATTCGATGCGAATGCTTCTTGCCATGGGCTGAAGATGCAGAGGGCGGTGGAATTTGTCAAGATTTGCAGCCTGACCCCATTTTAGTGGGCTTGCCAGCGGATCGTGGGACGCGGATGGTTTGCGCATGCGCTTGATTTCATGGAATGTGAACGGCCTGCGGGCGGTATTGGGCAAGGGTTTCGCGGATTTCGTCGCGGCGGAATCGCCCGACATCCTGTGCTTGCAGGAGACGAAGGCGCGGCCGGAGCAGGTGCCGCTTCCCGGCGCGCTCGACGGGTATCATGCGTTTTGGAATTCGGCGGAAAAACCCGGCTATTCCGGTGTCGCGGTGTTCAGTCGCGAGGCTCCCCTCGAGGTGAGCATGGGTTTCGGCATGGATGAACACGACCGCGAGGGTCGTGTGCTCACGCTGGAGTTTTCCGAGTTCATCCTGGTCAACGTGTACACGCCCAACGCGCAGGACGAGTTACGGCGGCTGGATTACCGCCTTCGCTGGGACGAGGTGTTCCGCGCGCACGTCACAGCCTGTGCGCGGCGCAAGCCGCTGGTGTTTTGCGGCGATCTCAACGTGGCCCACCGGGAGATCGACCTCGCGCGTCCGAAGGAGAACCGCCGCAGTCCGGGGTTTTCCGATGAGGAGCGTGAGAGCTTCGGCAAGCTGCTCGACGCCGGATTCACCGACACGTTCCGGCATTTTCATCCGGACATCGCCGGTGCGTATTCGTGGTGGTCCTACCGCGGGGGTGCGCGCGGCCGCAATGTCGGTTGGAGGATCGACTATGTCGGCATCTCTTCCGCTCATGTCGACCGGATCCGGTCCGCGGACATCCTGCCGCACGTCCACGGCTCGGATCATTGTCCGGTGGGTGTGGTCTGGGGCTGATGCTTTGTCGCCGCGCGGCTTTGGAGCAGATGGGGAACGCCCTAAGGACCTTCGCGCACCGGTTCGATCTCGAACATCCGCGGCCAGTTCTTGCCGGTGACGAGCAGGCGGCCGTTCGCCGGATTGCGGGCGATGCCGTTCATCACCTCGGCGTCGTGCGGTTGCGGCAGCCGTTTGCGCAATCCATCGAGGGCGATCCATGCGGTGATGCGTCCGTCGTTCGGAGAAATCCGGGCGATCTTATCCTTCAGGTAGACGTTGGCGTAGATCGCGCCGTCGGCGAATTCCAGTTCGTTCAACTGGTCGACGCGGCGTCCGCGGTCGGTCACCTCGATGGTTCTGACGATGCGAAAATTTTCCGGATCGATGAACTTGAGGATGTGGGTGCCGTCGCTCATGACGAGCTGTTTGCCGTCGTTGGCGAGCCCCCAGCCTTCGCCGGTGTATTTGTACGATCGCAGGAACGAGAAATCGTCCAGATTGAAGACGTACGCGGTGTTCTCGTGCCAGGTGAGGATCCAGAGTTCGTCATGGAGCAGGGTGATACCCTCGGCAAACACGTTGCGTGCGAGCGCGCGGGTGCGCAGCACCATTCCGTTCGCTGGGTCGACTTCG
The DNA here is from genome assembly GCA_016871685.1 of Verrucomicrobiota bacterium. GTDB lineage: Bacteria > Verrucomicrobiota > Verrucomicrobiia > Verrucomicrobiales > Akkermansiaceae > Luteolibacter. The sequence goes on along the minus strand of VHCM01000004.1, from coordinate 39,445 downwards.
CGGATCGTCGAGCTGCCGTAGCCGCCGCTGCTTTCAAAGAGCCGACCATCGTGGAATTCGAGCCCTTGGGTGTAGCACTTTGGATCGTGCGGCAGCTCGGCCGTGACCCGGCCGTGCAGCAGCTCGGGTCCGCGGCAACAGGCGAGCAGCGGCAGCAGCAGGATGGTCAGCAAGACTTTCATGGGATGGGAGAATGGCCGGACTCCGTTCCGATGCCGCATTTCCTCCACATGTGCCAGCATTCGATGAAGCCGCTCGCGAAATCCCCGGGTCGGGAGGCGGTCCATGCGTCGATGGATTCGGGCGGCATCCACATCACCGACTCGATCTCGGCCGCGGGAAATTCCACGCGACCGTGATGGAACGCGCGGTACAGCCGGACGTGTTCCCAGCCGGTGGCTTGGGATGGCGCGATCCGTCTGATTTCCTCGGGTGCGGCATCGCCGCGGATTCCCATTTCCTCATCGAGCTCGCGGACGGCCGCGTGATCGTAATCCTCACCGGCGTCGAGGTGCCCCGCGACGCTCGAATCCCAAACACCGGGATGGGCGTCTTTGTAAGCCGAGCGCTTCTGCAACAACAGCTCGCCATGCCGGTTGAAGACAAAGACGTGCACCGCGCGGTGCAGCAGACCTTGCGCGTGCACCTCGCCCCGTGGCCTGCGATCGATCACGCGGTCGTCGGCATCGACGACATCAAAAAGCTCCGCGTCATTCTGGGGGACGTCCTTCAAGGGATGCCGATCACAGTCGCGCGTCAGCGCGATCCACTGGTCGAGCGACAACTCCTCCGCGCGCGCGGTGACCGGCACGCCCAGCGACGCGGCGATCTCCGGCCATGCGGTGCCGTGCGGCAGGTTCTTCGCGAGCTGTTTCCTGCGTTGTGCGAATCCGCGGCGCACGAGTTCGTCGAAGAGCCGTCGGTCGAAGGGCGGCAGTCCGGTGCGAGGAGTGAGCACCGCCACCGTCGAATCGATCGCCGGCCGCGGGTGAAACGCCTCGGGCGGCACGGTGCGCAGCGGATCAACCCGCCAGTTGACCTGCGTCCGCAGTGAAAGCATGCCGTAGTCCTTGGATCCGGGTTTGGCCGCCAGGCGGTCGACCACCTCCTTTTGCAACATCACGACAGCGCGCTCGAAGGGATGCGGCGCGTCCAGTAGGTTCTTGAGGATCGCGCCGCCCGACGAGTAGGGGAGATTGCCGAGAAACTTGAGCGGCCGATGCGCGAACCATGGACGCTTGTCGATGCGCGCGGCATCGGCGTGGTGGACCTCGACATCGCTCCTGTCGCGAAAGCGGTCGGCCAGCGCCGCAGCGAGACGTTCGTCAAATTCGACCAGGATCAGCCGTCGCACCATGCCGACGAGATGGCTGGTGAGTGATCCGGTGCCTGGTCCGACTTCGACCACGGCATCGTCCGCTGACGCATCGAGCTGACTGACGATCCAACGCGCGAGATTCGGATCGGCGAGAAAATTCTGGCCCAGCTTGCGGCTCGGCGTGACGCCGGAGCGGTCGAGGATCTCCCTGATGTCGCGGCCGGTCATCGGCTGGTGAGGTCAGGCCTCGCGCCCGCAACACTGCTTGAACTTTTTGCCGGATCCGCACGGACACGGAGCGTTGCGTCCGGTGGACTCGATGTCGAAGGTGGGTTTGCGTTTGGGCAGGTTGAGCTTGAGCTTGCTGCCGGCGGGCGAGGGCAGCGCGGCGGGGTTGATGTTGCCCGAGCTGCCGGTCACCGCCGCGTGGTCGCGGGTGAGCGTCTCCTCGCCGCCCTGGAGTTGCTGCGGCTGGCTGTGAAGTTGCTTGAGGAACGCCTCGAGATTGGCCGCGGAGCGGAACAGGTTCTGCAGCGCGTCCTGCTTGATCGAATCCATCAGCCTCACGAACAGGCTGTAGGCCTCGTTCTTGTACTCGACGAGCGGATCCTTTTGTCCCTGCGCGCGCAGCGACACGCCTTCGCGCAGCGCGTCCATGGCGTAGAGGTGCTCCTGCCACTGCTTGTCGATGGCGGCCAGCACCATGCGGCGCTCCTCCATGTCGAGCACTTCCGCGGGTAGTCCGGCGGTGCGCTCAGTGTAGGCCTCGCGCACCCGCGCGATGATGCGTGCGGCCACCTCGTCGGCCGTGCGGCATCCGCTCCATTCATCGTCCGCGAAGCGGATCGGCAACGTGCCGTGCAGCCACTGCAACAGCTCGCCGCAGTCGAGGGCGCCCTCGCCCTGCTCGCCGAGAAACGCGCGCGCCCTGGAGTCGAGTGTTTCCTCGATGATTTCGTTGACGAGATCTCGCGGCACTTCGGTGGTGAGCGCCTCGTTGCGATAGCCGTAGACGACTTCGCGCTGCATGTTCATCACGTCGTCGAAGTCCAGCACGCGTTTGCGCCACGTGTAGTTGCGCTGCTCGACCCGCTTCTGCGCGGTTTCCACCGACCGGTTGAGCCACGAGTGCTCGAGTGCCTCGCCCTCCTTCATGCCGAAGCGCTCCATCATCGAGGTCATGCGGTCGGCCGCGGCGAAATTGCGCATCAGATCATCCTCGAACGAGATGAAGAACTGCGATCGTCCCGGGTCGCCCTGGCGCGCGCAACGTCCGCGCAGCTGGCGGTCGATCCGGCGCGATTCGTGGCGCTCGGTGCCGATCACGAACAATCCGCCGAGGTCCGACACGCCTTCGCCGAGCTTGATGTCGGTGCCGCGTCCGGCCATGTTGGTGGAGACGGTGACCGCGCCGCGCTGGCCTGCGCGGGCGACGATCTCGGCCTCCTGCTGGTGGAACTTCGCGTTGAGCACCGAGTGCGGGATCTTCGCGCGCTTGAGCATCCGCGCCAGCGTTTCCGAGGCCTCGACCGATGCGGTACCGACGAGGCACGGCTGGCCTTTGGCGTGGGCCTCTTCGATGCGGGCGATCACCGCGTTGAACTTTTCGCGCCGGGTCTTGAATACCTGGTCGTTTTCGTCCACGCGCCGGTTCGGCCGGTTCGTCGGGATGGGCAGGACATCGAGCCGGTAGATGTCGTGAAACTCGGCCGCCTCGGTCTCCGCGGTGCCGGTCATCCCCGCGAGCTTCTGGTAGAGACGGAAGTAGTTCTGGATCGTGATCGTCGCGAAAGTCTGTGTCTCCTTTTCGATGGAGACGCCCTCCTTGGCTTCGACCGCCTGGTGGAGTCCGTCCGACCACCGTCGTCCGGGCATTTCGCGGCCGGTGTTCTCGTCGACGATCACCACCTTGTCGTCCTTGACCACATACTGGACGTCTTTTTCGAATACGCAGTAGGCTTTGAGGAGTTGCGTGATGTTGTGGATTTTCTGCGCCTGTGCGTCCATGCGGATCTGGCACTGTTCCTTGGCCGCGGCCTTTTGCGAGGCGTCGAGCGAGGCGTCGTTGTCGATGTCGGCGAAGAGCGTGCCGATGTCCGGCAGCGTGAACGCCTCCGCATCGTCGGGAGCGAGGTACTGTCGTCCCATGTCCATCAGGTCGGCATCGTGGCCTTTTTCGTCGATCACGAAGTACAGTTCCTCCTTGAGCGCGAAGAGCTCCTTCTTTTGCGCGTCTTGGTGGAAGGAAAGCTCCGCCTTCTCCAGCAGGCGGCGCATGTCCGGCTCCTCCATGAAGCGCATGAGCTGCCGGTTGCGCGGCTGGCCGAGCTTGAGCTTGTAGAGCGCGCGGCCGGCGGACTCCTTGTCGCCGGCGTCCAGATGGCGTTTCACCTCGGCGGCGACGTCGTTGCACAGCTGGGTCTGCCGCTTCACCAGTTGGTCGACCAGCGGTTTGAACAGGTCGTACTGGTGCGTCGAGTGCGATGACGGGCCGGAAATGATGAGCGGCGTGCGTGCCTCGTCGATGAGGATCGAGTCGACCTCGTCGATCACCGCGAAGTAGTGTCCGCGTTGCACCTGTTCTTCCTTGGTCGAGGCCATGCCGTTGTCGCGCAGGTAGTCGAAGCCGAACTCGGCGTTGGTGCCGTAGGTGATGTCGCAGGCGTATTCGGCGCGGCGTTCCCACGGCGGCATCTGGTTCTGGATGCAGCCGACGGTCAGTCCGAGGAACCGGTAGAGCGCGCCCATCCACTCCGAGTCGCGGCGGGCGAGGTAGTCGTTGACCGTGACGATGTGCACCCCGAGGCCGGTGAGTGCGTTGAGGTAGACCGGCAGGGTGGCCACCAGCGTCTTGCCCTCGCCGGTTTGCATTTCCGCGATCATCCCGCGGTGCAGTGCGACGCCGCCGACGAGCTGCACGTCGAAGTGCACCATTTCCCACGCGACCGGCTGGTCGGTGATGGTGATCGTGGTGCCGCACATCCGCCGCGCTGCGTTCTTCACCACCGCGTAGGCCTCGGGCAGGATTTGTTCGAGATAGAGCGCGCGGCTGCGGGGAAATTCAGCCTCCGCCGCATGGAAGGCGGATTTCGCTTCTTCGATCGATGCGGCGCTCGCCTGGACCTTCGTCGGCAGCGAAGGAATCTCCGCACGCAGCGAAGCGAGCCGTGCTTCCAGCGCCGCGGCCACCTCGGCAAGCTCCGCGGCATCCATGCGCTCGATGGCGGGCTTCGCCGGCACTGCGAGCGGATGATAGCGCGCCAAGTGATCCTGCCACTGGCGGGTCAGTTCGCGCAGCCGCTCCTCGGGTTCCCGTTGCAGCGCCTCCTCGATTTCGTTGATGCGGGAGACAATCGGCCGGATCCTGCGCAGCTCGCGCTGGTTCTTGCTGCCGACAATTTTCTGAAGGATCCACTTGATCATGAGAATGGGAGGATCCCGGCGGGTGCTTCCGGGGCGGAGGTGATACATCGTCCGCCCCCGTGGCGCAAGCACCTCGGAGGAGCCGGGCGCGCGGACGTTGCAAATCAAATTGAATACGAATTGACTGCATCCAGCCAAAGGATCCCTTGCTGGCCCGTGGTCACAGCGTCATGGCGTGGAATCCGCCGTCGACGACGAGTTCCGCGCCGGTGATGAACGAGCCGGCGCGTGGCGATGCGAGCAGCAGGGTGGCGCCGATGAGTTCGTCGGCGTTGCCGAACCGGGATGCGGGCGTCTGGCGGAGGATGTCGAGCACGCGGCTCTCGTTCACGAAGCGCGGGTTTTGCGCGGCGGCGAAGAAGCCGGGCACCAGCGTGTTGACGCGGATGTCCTTGTCGGCCCATTCACGTGCGAGGTTGCGGGTGAGGTTGTGGACGGCGGCCTTGGCGAGCGAGTCGGTGAACGCGCGCGACAGCGGTGAGATGCCGGAGACGGATCCGATGTTGATGATCGATCCCGGTCGTGATTCGGCGATGAAGTGGCTGCCGAAGACCTGGCAGGCGCGGAACACTGCCGAGAGATTGGTGTCGAGCACGCGGCCGTATTCCTCTTCGTCGATGTCGAGAAACGGGGTGTCTGAGTGGATGCCGGCGCCGTTGATGAGGATGTCGGCCTTGCCCGCGTGTGCGAGAGTGGCTTCGAGCAATTGGTTCAGCGACGCGCGCGACGTCACATCGACCGGAACGAACCATCCGCGGCCGCCATCCGAGGCGATGTCGCGCAGGACCGGCTCCGCCTTGTCCGGGATGCGACCGGCCAGCACAATCTCCGCGCCCGCGCGGGCGAGTCCGGCGGCGATGGCGCCACACAGGTGGCCGGTGCCGCCAATCACCACCGCGGTCCTGCCGCTGAGGTCGAAGAGTTCCTTGAGATAAGGGGAGACATTCATGAGGAAAAGGTCCGCCTTTGTAGCGGATTTCCCGGGAGAATCCGTTCATTCTTTTCGCGTCACCCGCGTCCGCGCGGACGCGGACGCGTTGTTTTGCGCGCGCAGGTGAAGATCAACGGTCGAGGATCGAGTTCCAATGCTCGAGGTGATCCTTCTGCGAATCGAACAGCTCGGTGACATCGTCGTGGATGGTGATCGAGACGATCTTGTCGCCCTTGCCGTCGGATTTGCATCCGCGTTCGCCGGTGTTGTTCTTGCCGGTGATCTTCATCGCGACGTCGAGTCCGTCGGTGACCTGGCCGAAGACCGAGTGGCGGTTGTCGAGGAATGGGGTGGGGGCGGTGGTGATGAAGAACTGCGACCCGTTGGTGCCCGGCCCGGCGTTTGCCATCGAGAAGACGCCCGGTGCGTTGTGACGGAGGTCCGGATGGAATTCATCGGCGAAACGGTAGCCGGGTCCGCCGCGGCCGGTTTCGGTCGGGTCGCCGCCCTGCAGCATGAATCCCTCGATCACGCGGTGGAATGCCACGCCGTCGTAGTAGCCACGGCGCGCGAGGTTGAGAAAATTGGCGCAAGTGAGCGGTGCCTTCGTCGCGAAGAACGTCGCGTGGATGTCGCCGGCGGTGGTGTGGAGGGTGATCTTGATGTCGGACATGGCAGCCGATCGAAGCGCGGCCGCGCTTACTTGTCCAGCACGCGGATTTTTGCGTTGCGGATCTCGACCTGGCCACCGGCGCGGCTGAGGTTTTGGAATCCAATGCGGCCTTTGCGCGGTCGGTCCTTGATCTTGGGCACGATGTTCCCTTTGTGATCGCTGATTTCCTCTTCGTGTTCGGCGAGATCGGTGTCCTGGATCAGCACGCCGTTCATCACGACCTTGAGCCGCGTACCGGTCACCGAGAACGACACGGTGTTCCACTCCTCGGGTTTGTAGACTTGTTGTTTCGGCGCGATCGCGCGGTAGATGCCACCGGTGAGTTCGGAGTCCTTGGCCTGCGGATTGTAGCGGAAGTCGGCCATCTGCATTTCCATGCCGTCGAATGCCGGGTCGCCTTTGTCCGGCGCGCGGAATGCAAAACCGCTGTTGCCCTGCGGACCGAGGCGGAATTCGTACTCCAACTCGAAGTCGCCGTACTCCTTCTCGCTGAGAAACCAGCAGCCGCGGTCGCCGGCACTGGTCAGCACGCCGTCCTTGACCATCCACGCCGGGGCACCGACCGCGGGATTCGCGACATCGGCCCAGTGGCGGATGATCCAGCCTTCGGGCGGGCCGTCTTTGGGGAACAGCGGTTTGTATGCGGGTTCGTCTGCGCGACAGATCGAGGCGAGGACGGACATGGCGAGGAGGATGCGGAAGTTCATGGGGTGCGGGTGATGCAGGAAACAGATGGGAAGCGGCGGGATATGGCAAGCATGCAATCGCGTTGGGTCCGCCATCATGCGGTGACCCGGCGCTTCGCCATCCACGCGCCGTAAAGCGCGATCACCACGAAACACAACGCGGGCAGTGCGAACGAGACGCGGGTGCTAGAAAGCGTGAATGCACCGAAATCGAAGGCGGGCAGGTCCATGATCGCGCCCTGCATCGGCGGCATCAGGCAGCCGCCGCCGATGGCAAAGATCAGCCCGGCCGCGCCGAGCTTGGTGTCGCCGCCGAGGCCTTGCAGAGCAATCCCGTAGATTGTCGGGAACATCAGCGACATGCAGGCGGAGACGCCGATCAGGCACCAGAGGCCAGGCATGCCGGTCATGAGGATGGTGCCCAGCGTGAGAAGCAGGCCGCCGCAGGCGAGCAGTGCAAGCAGGAGGCCCGGAGCGACGAATCTCATCAACCAGGTGCAGATGAAGCGGCTGCTCACAAAGATCGCCATCGCGGCGATGTTGTGCTGCTGTGCCGTTTTCTTGTCCATGCCCAGCTCGTTGCCGGCGTACTGGATGATGAAGGTCCACACCATGATCTGCGCGCCGACGTAGAACGCCTGTGCGACGACGCCCCACAGGTAATGCGGCGTGCGTGCCAGGCGGCCGAGCGTGCGGCCGACATGCAGGTCGTGGTCGGCTCCGCCGCGGCCTTCGGGCAGTCGCTTCACGAGAAACACGACGAACAACGCGAAGACGACCAGCCCGAGCACCGCGTAGGGGCCGACGATCACGTCGAGGTCTGCCGCGCGGATGGCATCGAATGCCGCGGGATCCGAGCTGCGCAACGCCCCACGTTCGTCTTCGGTGGCCGGATTGAGGTTGGCGAGGACGACGTGGCTCGCCACCAGCATGCCGGTGATCGAGCCCAGCGGGTTGAATGCCTGGGCGAAATTCAACCTGCGGGTGGCGGTTTCCTCCGGCCCCAGCGCCATGATGTAAGGATTCGCGCTGGTTTCCAAAAACGACAGCCCGCAGGTCATGATGAAGTACGCCGCCAGGAAAGCGTGAAAATCCATCAGCCACCCGGAGGGAATGAACAGGAAGCAGCCAAGCGCGTAGAGCAGCAGACCGGCCGCGAGTCCTTTCTGGTAGCCGCATCGTTGGATGAACAGCGCGGCGGGAAACGCCATCACGCAATAGCCGCCGTAGAACGCAGCCTGCACCAACGAGCTTTCGAAGTGGCTGATGAGCAGGATGTTCTTGAACGCCGCCACCATCGGGTTGGTGATGTCGTTGGCGAAGCCCCACAGCGCGAACAGGCTGGTGACGAGGATGAACGGGACGAGCACCGCGCGGGGGACGACGGTGGCGGGTGGCGGGCTGCCGGAGGAATCGTTCATCGGTATGTCATTACCGGGCCTGCCGCCGCGGTGGCAAGCGGCAACCGCGCCGCGTCACCTCGAGGCGATGACCTCGGCGGTGAATCCTTTGAGGTAACTGGTCTCCGGCACGGTGACGAGCACCGGGTGATCGGCCCGCTGCGCGTGTTCGCGAACCAGACGCAGCGACTTCTTAGCATCCACCGAGGCGTCGCCAAGGTTGCCGAGAAACTGCTCGCGCGACGCGTGGTGGGAGCAACAGAACGTCGAGAGCAGTCCGCCCTTGTCGAGCAGCTTGAGCGAGCGCAGATGAATCTCCTTGTAGCCGCGCATCGCGTCCATCAACGACTTGCGGTTGCGCGTGAAGCTGGGCGGATCGAGGATGATCAGGTCATAGTCCGGCGATGCCTTGCGAAGGAAGTCGAATACGTTGTCTTCGATCACCCGCACATCGAGCCCGTTGAGGTCCGCGTTCCTGCGGGTGGCGGCGCAGGCGGATGACGAGAGATCGACCGCGGTCACATCCGCCGCGCCCGCCTTGGCGCAGGCCAGCGCGAATCCGCCTTGGTTGGTGAAGCAGTCGAGCACGCGCCTGCCCCGGGCGAGCGCCGCGACCTCGGCATGTGCCTGCAATTGGTCTAGATAGAGTCCCGTTTTCTGACCATCGGCGGGATCGACTACGAAGCGCAGTCCGTTGGTCTCGACTTCGATGGATCCGGGCGGGTCGCCCACCAGCATGCCGATTTCATGGTCGAGTCCCTCGGCCTTGCGCGACGGCGCGTCGTTGCGCAGCACGATCGACTCCGGTGCGCACACTTCGACCAGGGCTTGGGCGATCAGATCGCGGCGCAGGTCCATCGCCAGCGTGAGCAACTGCACAGAGAGGTGCGCGCCGTAGCGATCGACCACCAGTCCGGGGATGCCGTCGGATTCGCTCCACACGATCCGGCACGGCGCGTCGGCCAGCCCGAGCACTTCGCGATGAGCGACGGCCTGACGGATCCGGCGGATGAAGAAGTCGAGGTCGAGTTCCTGCCTTCTGCGGGAAAACCGGCGGGCGACGATCTGCGAGCGCGGATTGTAGATCGCCGATCCGAGCGGGCGGTCGCGGCAGTCCTTGAGGCTGATGACGTCGCCCGGCTTCGGATCTCCGAAGGCCTTTTTGACATCGGACGCATAGACCCACTCGTGCCCGTGAAACAACCGGGCCCGCGGGGCGATCACCAAACCTGCCATGCGCCGAATCTGCTCCGGCGAAGCGGGATTTGTCGAATGGGAATCCGGTATTTGTCGGCATCCATGGGCGTTTGTCGTGTGGCCTGAGCCAGTATCGGATCGAGCCGTCGCCGGGTGTGATCGCACGCGGAGCTGGTTGAATCGAATCCGGCATCGCCTGCGCCATCCGGCTCACAGCCGCAAGGGTTGCATAAATATTCAAAACAACTACTTATGCGTGGTGATCTCCTGGATTCCTTGAGGGGCCGTGGATTTTGTCTTGATGCGATGTCGCCGGATCCCTAGCCATGCAGTGCACCACCATGGGACAGCAATCGAACAAAGTCATCAAGCGCCGCCGTCGCGCCAACTATCTGAAGCGCAAGCAGGCCCAGGCCAAAGCCGGAGGCACCGTCCGCCGGTCGGCTGCAAAGGAGCCGGCGAAGAAAGCGGCACCCGCGAAGGAGGCCGCTGCCAAGAAGGCTCCGGCGAAAAAAACCGCCGCCAAGAAAGCCCCGGCGAAAAAAGCCCCGGCGAAAAAAGCCCCGGCGAAAAAACCGGAGTCTCCCGCGGAAGCCGCCGGTGGTGCACCTGAAGCGTGAATCCCGGTGCGCGTGATGCGCCGGCACCGTCGCGGGATTGACTCCGCAGCTGTCTTGATTCATCGTCAGCCGTGACCTCAATCGCCCGATTCAAGGTCGGCAATGAGAAGCTGATCCGCGTGCTCGACGGCGCGGCGTCCCATTTGGGCGGCCTTCTCGAACGTCAGGGGCGCCCGCAAGGCGCGTTGAGAATCGCGGTGATCGGTGGTGGCTGCTCGGGGCTGCAATACAAAATGGATCTGGTCGATGGCCCGCGCGACCGCGACATCCTCGTTGCGAGCAACGGGGTGAATGTGGTGATCGATCCAAAGAGCGCCTTGTTTGTTGGCGGCAGCGAGCTGGACTACTCCGACGATTTGCAGCAGGGTGGATTCAAGGTGAGCAATCCGAATGCCGTGGTCACCTGTTCGTGCGGCGAGAGTTTCGCGGCGTGAGGGGAGGGGGTGAGGAATAGGGATAGGAGAATTGGAGATTGGAAATTTAGGCTGCGTTGGCGCAGGGCCTTGCGCTTTGGCGTTCAAGATGACTCGGCGGCACATCCGCCGTGGCTCACGTGCAGCCGGGCGAGATCGTTCAGGCCGGGTGTTTCCGCGAGCCAGCCGAGGTGGGTGGTGGTGATCCACTTCTGCGCGGTGCCGGGCAGGTGGTGCATCAACGCGTTGCGCCGTTGCGGATCGAGTTCGCCGAAGATGTCGTCGATCAGGTAGAGCGGCGGATGGCGGCCGATCGATTCGAGCAGGCTCCCCTGGGCGAGCTTGAGCGCGAGCGCGATTGTGCGCTGCTGGCCTTCGCTGGCATGATCGGCGGCGGACATCCCGTTGAGTTCGAGGGTGATCTCGTCACGATGCGGACCGGCCACCGCCTGGCGCAGGCGGGCCTCGCGGTCGCGGGCTTCCTCGATGGCGGTGCGTAGATCATCACCGGCGGCGGGCTGATAGCGCATCTTCAGCGACTCGCCGGTTCCCGCAATGGTGGATTGGGATGCCGCGGCCAGCGGTGCCAGTTGATCGATCAGGCGGGCGCGGCACGCCATCATCACCGTGCCATGTTCGACGAGCAGTTCGTCGTAGGAGCGGATTTCCGCGTCGCGCGGCCGATCTTCCTTAAGCAGTAGGTTTTTCGCGCGCAGCGCGCGGCGGTAGCGCGACCATGACCTGCGGTATGTGGGATCGGCCTGTGCGCCGATGAAGTCGATGTAGCGTCGGCGTTCCTCGGCGGGTCCGCGCACGAGCGTAAGATCTTCGTTGCCTATCCACACGACGAGTCCGCCGTCGGCGAGGTAGTCCGAGCGGTTCGGGCGCTCGTCGCCATCGACGTACTGTCTGCATCCGGCACCGGCGGACCGGACTTGCCGTTCGCTGCCCCAGGGATCGCCGGTGATGCCGAATTTTCCGCTGCCGCCGATGCGTGCGAGGTTGCTCATGCGGCTGCTACGCGGCGACTGCAGCCGCACGAGCACGCAGATCGATTCGAGGATCGAGGTTTTGCCCTGGGCGTTCGCGCCGGTGAGGATCACTCCCTGCGGCGATGCTTCGAGGTCGATCTGCGCGAAGCAGCGGAAGTCGAAGAGTCGCAGCGAGCGGAGCACGGTGATGGAGATAGCCGGGATCGCGCCGGCTGGGAAGCGCGCATCGCGCGGGGCGGGTGGCGCGGCGCGTCACTTCGCGGCCGAGCCTTGCCAGACGCGCACGGCCTCGAGGAATGGTGCGGCATGGCGCTGGAGTTTGCCGACCCCGATGCCGGGCACTTCGAGGGCTTCCTCGGTGGTCGTCGGCCGGTAGCGGGTGATCGCCTCAAGCGTGCGGTTCGAAAAAATCATGTAGGGCGGCAGGTGTTCTTTTTTGGCGATGCGGTTGCGGATGTCGCGCAGCATCGAGTAGAGCTGCGGATCGAATCCGTGATCTCCGAGTGACGGCTTCGGCGGATCGGCTGCGGCGGCCGGCCACACCAGCGGGACGGTGGATTCGCCGCGCATCACCTGTTCGCCGAGCGGGGTGAGCGTGACGAGCGGATACTCGCCGGTGATCGTGACGATGAGTCCGGCGTCGGCGAGCGATCGCATCAGATTGAGGATGAATCCGGCGCCCGTGCCGCGCAGGATGCCGTAGGTGCTGAGGCGGTCGAGTCCGGCGGTGAGCACTTCCTGCGATCGGCTGCCGGCGAGCATCTGCGCAATCCGGCCGCGGCCGAACCGCGGCTGCCAGCCCTCGGCGGTGTGGCGCGACATTCTCGCAACCCCGCTCAGCGCCATGCGCACGACGGTTTGTTCCTCCGCGTTGAGCGTTCGCGCTTCCGATGCACCGCTGTCGCGGCAGACGTCGCAACTGCCGCACACCGCATCGCCCGCCTCGCCGAAGTAGTCGAGGATCCAGCGCTGACGGCAGACGCGCGAGTAACACAGCTCGATCATCGCCCGCAGCTTCTCGCGATCGCGGCGATCCTTCTCTTCGATCGCGGCCTCGTCGAGGTCGAGTCCGGCAGGCGAGACCTCCGGTCTCAGCAGCCGCGTGCCGCGCATCCGCCTTCCGGGGACATCGAAGCGTTGGACGAATCCGGCGCGCGTCAGTGCGGTGAGCGCGCTGCCCGCCGCCATCGGGTTCTTCAATCCGGATTCCGCGGCGATGTTCTCGATCGTCTGGTGAACCTCGAAGTCGCCGTCGGCGGCATTGAGCAGGTGGAGGTACACCATGCGGATCATCGCGGCCGTCGGATTCGCGCCTTCGATGAAGAACTCCTGCGTGCGGGTGTCGGCATAGTTGAACAACAGCTCGCACACCGCCGGTTCGCCGTCACGGCCGGCACGGCCCGCTTCCTGATAGTAGGCTTCGACGCTGCCCGGTACCTCGTAGTGGACGACGAAGCGCACGTCGGAGCGGTCGATTCCCATGCCGAACGCATTGGTGGCGACCGCGACATCGGCTTCGCGCCGGATGAAGCGGTCCTGCGCGGCCGCGCGTTCACGGTCGTCCATGCCGCCGTGATACGCCACGCACTTGACACCCCAGCTCGCCAGGGTTTCCGAAACGGAATCCACCTTTTTGCGGGTCGCGCAATACACGATGCCGGTGCGGTGGGCGGCGACGACCGCGCGCAGCCGCTCGTCCTTGGCCGACGCGCTGTCGGCTTGGGTGATGGTCAGCGAAAGGTTTGGCCGGGCGAATCCGCTGACCTGCTCGAACGGGTCGCGCAAGCCGAGCACCTCGAGGATGTCGGCGCGCACGACCGGCGTTGCAGTGGCGGTGAGGGCGACGCATTGCGGGCGGCCGAGCGCGTCGAGCGCCTTGCCGAGTCGCAGGTAGTCGGGCCGGAAATCATGACCCCACTGGCTCAGACAGTGGGCTTCATCGACGGCGAACAGCGAGACCGGCACGCCGTCGAGCGCGTTGAGGAAGCTTTCCGCGCGGAAGCGCTCTGGTGCGACGTAGACCAGCTTCCACTCGCCGCGCCGCATCGCGTCGAGCCGTGCCCGTTGGTCGGGCCACGACAGCGTCGAGTTGATCATCGTCGCGGCGATGCCGCGATCGACCAGCGCATCGACCTGGTCCTTCATCAGCGCGATCAGCGGCGATACGACGAGCGTCACTCCATCGAAGCACAGCGCCGGCACTTGGTAGCAGAGTGATTTGCCGCCGCCAGTGGGCATCACGACGAGCCCGTCGCGCCCCGAGACGATCTGGCCGATCACTTCTTCCTGCCCTTCGAGAAATCCTGGAAATCCGAAATGCTCCGCCAGCGCATCGTGGGGTGATGCGATCAATGGTTTCGGACCCGCGGTGACAGACATGCCTGATCAAATGAACAACCGGAAACCGCCCGATGTCGATCCGATTCGGAGGCCCGGTTGCGCCCAAGGCTATCTCAAAAACCGCAGCCGCAGGAAGCGCTTCGCCGGGTCGCCGGAAGTCAGCGGATCGCGTGCCCGCCAGAGCTCCGGATCGCCCTCCGATTGTTTTTCCAGAATCACCGGATTCCACAGGCCGAGGTCATCCGAGCTTTCCGCAGTGCAAGTCACATCCGTGCGTCCGGCCGGGCGTTGGAAGACGAACCAGAAACCGTCGGCATCGCGAACCGCTTGCATCATCGGGTCGGCCACGGATGGGTCGAGACCCAGCGCATATTCCGCGAGATTTGGAAACCCGTCGCCATCCGGATCGACGTCCTCGGCTGCCATGCCTTGCGCGATTTGCGCTTCGGTGAAATTCGCGGCGACCCAGGCATCCGCATTGTTTTACCCTATGTGGCATTCGGGAATCCGCTGCGGTGGGATTTCCTCAATCGTCGACCTCGACGATCAGGTTGATTTCCACGGCGACGCCCAAGGGCAGGGAGGCCGCACCGAGGGCGGTGCGCGAATGTTTTCCGCACTCGCCGAAGAGCTCGACCAGCAGTTCGGAGGCACCGTTGATCACCTGCGGGTGGCCGGTGAAGTCCGGATCGCAATTGACGAAGCCATTCAGCGCGACGATGCGCCGCACCTTGTCGAGCGATCCGGTCTCGGCCTGGATCACCGCGAGCCGGTTGAGGATGATCATGCGCGCAGCCTCACGCGCTTCATCGATACCGACTTGTGACGGCACCTTGCCGAGGATCTTCCTGTCACCGTCGATGGGAAGACCGCCGGATAGAAAGAGCAGGTTGCCGCTGCGCACGCAGTTGACGTAGGCGGCGACGGGTTCTGGAACGGCGGGAAGGGTGAGGCCGAGACGCTCGAGCGATGAATGGATCGTGGACATGGAGCGATGTTCTCTCGGCCTGCGGGCGCGGGCAAGCGGGGAGATGCAGGGGCTAGATTCGGATGGCCGCTCAGTCCGCGGCCGGAGCCGCCTGCGGGAAATCGTCGAGCAGCAACGAGAGCAGTTCGAGTCCGCTGCGGGTGAGGGTGGCTTCATTGCCGGTGCCGTCGACCAGATTGCGCGTGAGGTGGCGCTGCGGGATGTCCGCCGGGCGGATCGACGTGACCACCGTTCGCGCGCTCTCGCGCGAGAGGGGAGTGAAGGCCAGCGGCAGGCCGTTGGCGCTGAACGAGATTTCCCAGGATGGCGCATCAGCGGGTCCGTCGCGAACGATCCACGGATGACGCGCGACGAAATCCGGCACGCCTTTTTTCGGCACGGCCACTTTGAAATGGACCGGCTTGGTTTCGAGAAATCGGCTGAAGGTGAGCGACGGATCCTCGCGGCGGGCGAGATAGAACGACGCGACGTCGCTGCCGGCGATGTTCATGCCGTTGTAGAGTCCGTGGTGGTTCACGCCTTTGCCGGTCGTCGCATGCCAGTCGGGATAGCGGCGACTGAGCAGCATGCCGAGTTCGAGATGCAGGTGGGCGCGAGCGCGGTTGATGCCCGCTCCGGTGTATCCCAGACGGCCGAGCACCGATCCGGCATCGACCCGGTCGCCGGGCCGGCAGGTGATCTCGCCGAGGTGTGCGTAAAGCGAGAGAACTTCGGACCCCTCCCACTCATGGGCGACGACGACATACTTGCCGTAGTTGCTGTGCGACGCGGTGTTGCTCACGTGGACGACCCGCCCCGCGGAGATGCTCCACACCAGATCGAGCGGATTGCCGGCCTTGTCGCGGCGGATCGGCGCGATGTCGATGCCTTCATGGAATTTGGTGAGCACGACGCGGCCGCCGATGCGCATCGGTGTGCGCACGAATCCGAAAGCGCCGCCTTCCCATGGTTTGCTGACCACTCCTTCGAACGTGCGGTCGACATGCATGTAGAAGCGGTCGGGCTCGCCGCTGAACAAGTGCTCGTTCTCCGTGGGCAGACGCAGGTCGGTCGCGGCATGCAGCGCGCCGGCCGCTACGCATGAGATGAATGCCTGCCGAAGCATCAGTCCTCGCTTTGTTTGCGGCCCTTGCCGGCGGGTTTCTGCTGACCGATGCGCGGGTACTTTGCGTCGAGCTGCGCGATTTCCGCCGGTGTGACGCCATTCCAGATGACGATTTGGCCGTCGTTGACCTGGGTGTCGATGATCATCGCCTCCATCGGCCTGCCGTTGAACTGCGGCAGGATCCACGATCCGATGTTTGATCCGCTGATGGCGGAGAGCCTCCGGGTTGCGCCCGCCTTGAGTTGGAAAACGATCCCGATGGCGCCCGACTCGCCGAAGAAGGGCGCGAACGCCTGCACGTCGCCTGCGGAAATGTCCGGCACCCTGCGGAACACCTTGCGCCCGGCCTTGGTCTCGCGTGGGAAAATCATCTTCGGATTGTCGGTTTCGTGCCCTTCCAAGTGAAAGCTCACCACCGGCGACTTGTCGTTCTTTCCGGCGGCATCGGCGTGAGCTGCAAGCGCGAGCGCGCACAAAGCCAGACAGGCGGACCGGATCATGAGGCGAGTGAACCCGGATCCCGCCCGATGCGGAAGCAAAAACAAGCCGCCCATTGGCCGTTGACCCCGGCGTCATGAATCGCAAGGCTGCGCGCATGTTCATCGACCACGTGCGGATCTTCGCCAAGGCGGGTGACGGTGGCGACGGCGTCGTCTCGTGGCGCCGTGAAAAATTCGTCCCCAGGGGCGGACCGGATGGCGGCGACGGCGGGGCCGGTGGCGATGTCGTGCTGGTGGTCGATCCGTCGACCGACAACCTGCGCCAATACCACTTCGATCCAAAGCTCGTCGCTGAGGATGGAAAAAACGGTGCGGGCGCGCGCAAGACCGGCCGCGGCGGCAAGGATGTGGTGGGCCGCGTGCCGCCGGGCACCGTCGTTTACCGAACCAACGCCGCCACGGTGCACGAAGCGGTCGGACTCGAGCGCGGTGACGAGGGGATCGACCTCGAGCCGATCGCGGATTTGACTGAGCAGGGTCAGCGCTTCGTGCTGTGCCGCGGTGGCGAGCCGGGCATGGGCAATTGGAATTTCCGCACGGCGACCAACCGCGCCCCCACCGAGCACACGCTGGGCACGCCGGGTGACTCGGGCGTGTTTTATCTCGAGCTGCGCCGCATTGCCGATGCCGGACTGGTCGGATTTCCCAACGCCGGAAAATCCACGCTCATTGGCAAATTGTCCGCCGCGAAACCCAAGGTCGCCTCGTATCCGTTCACCACGCTGCAGCCCGTCGTGGGCGTGGTCCAGTTTCCCGGATTCCGCCGCTGCACGCTCGCGGACATTCCCGGTTTGATCGAAGGTGCGCACGAGAACCGCGGACTGGGTCACGAGTTTCTCCGTCACATCACGCGCTGCCGGTTGCTCTTGTTCGTGATCGACATCGCCGGCAGTGAAGGGCGCGACCCGGTCGCGGATCTCGAAGTGCTGCGCCGCGAGATCCGCGAGTACGACGAGGAACTCGCGCGCTTTCCCTGGAAGGTCGTTGCGAACAAGACGGATCTCGAGGGTGCCGCGGAACGGTTGGAGCAATTCCGTCTCAGGTTTCCGAAAGTCGAGGTGCTTCCAGTATCGGCGGAAACCGGTGATGGACTCGATGAGTTGCGCGCGATGCTCGATCGTGAATGCGGCCATCGCGCGGCGCAGTGATCTGTGCCGGTGCAGCGATCACCGTGGGTGTTCGATCGCGGTGATGTGGCAGACCGCTCCCTCGACATTGAACTTCACGTTCACTCCGCAGAGATCGGCACCGTAGGTGCGTCCGTGATCCGCATGCCGCACCGCGGGGCGCGGGTCTAGCGCGAGCGCTTCGATAATCACCGCGCGCGACCTCGCGTCGAGTGATCCGAACGCCGCCGCAGCAGCGTCATCCACCCGCACCTCGAGCTGCGGCATCGCATCCGCCGCATATCCGGCGCGCGCGTCGGGCACAGACTCGGCGTAGGGCAGGTAGGGTTTGATGTCATACACCGGCGTGCCGTCGACGAGATCCACTGCACCGAGTCGCAGCACGGGGCCGTCGGCAGGATCGTCGGCTAAGCCATCGAACCGCACGAGCGACAGGCCGAGCGCGTTGGGGCGGTAGGTCGAGCGGCTGGCAAATACGCCGACCCGTGCGTTGCCGCCGAGACGCGGTGGCCGCACCGTCGGATGCCATCCTTCGTGCGCCGTCTGATGAAACCCGAAGATCAACCATAGGTGGGAAAACCCGTCGATGCCGCGCAATCCATCGGCATGACGGAATTCCGGATGCAAATGCAGCTCACCCCACGCCGAGGGGCAGAGTCCGGGCTGACGCGGCACGGCGAATTTCCCGCCGAAGCAGGAACGCACAATGCCGATCGGTCGAAGGCCCAAGTCCATGAGCATCGACGCGATCAGCGGGTGCGAAGATGGATGCTGGTGCGCAGGCCGTCGGCTTCGCGCCGGCCGATCACCTCGATGCGCTCGAGTTCACGAGTCGCGTCGAGAAAGGCAAGAACTTCGTCGAGTTGCGCCACATCAGTGTCGAACGCCTCCGGGTGCGCGCGGATCACTTCGCAAGCCTTGCGCATGCCGTCACGCAACGCGTCGAGGCCGATCATGACCCGCAGTCCGTGTGATTCGATGGCCGACGGATCGGACGCCGATGCGAGCAGGTCGAGGGCCTGACCACGCGAGGTCGAAGCGGCGAACCACGAGTCGTTGAGGCTCACCGAAGGCATGAATCCGTCGGTGAACACCGGGAAGGGGAGGAACCAGGTCGTGAATCCGTTGCGCTCGCTGTCGATCGGCTGAATTCGCGGGATCGGCTGACCGGTCAGCTCGCCGGATTTGCCGATCATCCGTTGCAGCACGGTGTCGAGATGCGTCCAGGATTCGGCGAGTTTCGCGCGATCCGCCACCGGTGCAATGATGCTGGCTCTTGGAAACGGCAGGTCGCGCAGCACATCGGCCGGCACATCCGGCAGGATCGGGGCCGTGCCATTGAAGTCGATCACATAGGCCCGCTCGCCGCCGAGTGATGCGTCCAAGTCCTTCGACACGCAACTCCACGCCTCACCAAGATCCTCGCGGAACATTCCATCAAACACGCGGAAGCCGTCACGAAAGCGGAGGAAACCGGGGTCGTCCACCGGCAGTCCGGCGATCCATCCGGTCATCCGGCTGACCGCGCCGCCGAGCGATTCCAGATACGCGTTCGCCGCTTCCTGGTAGCCCGGCGCGATGCTGAAGTTGGCAAACATCGCGGTGTCCTTCGCATTGCCAAGCATGCCCAAGCGGTTGGGAGCCTGCCAGTCGATCATCCCCTGATCGCCGCCGCCGTGCACCTCGATGCGCCAGCCGTCGTCGTGGAATGCGACGATGCCGACCGGTTCGTTGGCGATGCGTGCGGTCAACCGCGCCTCGTTCGCTGCGAGCCCGCGCAGGCATTCCTGCAGCTCCGCAGTGTCGCCATCCATCGACGCAAGCCCCTTGCGGATGCCCTCGGCCATCCCGCCAAGACCGGCAGCGGTCCGCGTCACCGTGTCGAGCAATTCCTGTGATCCATGAAACACCGCGAGCAGCTCGCGATCGCGATAAGCATCGGTGAAGGCAAGCCTGTCGCTTGCCGCAAGTGATTGCGCGGGATCGGTGACCAACACCAGATCGTCCGCGGAGCTGCCGATGAAGACCACGAGGTGGCTGCCGAAGCTGCCGCTCAACACGACCAGATCGCGCGACGCGGCGGCGGCGATCAGGCGCGCCGCCGGGGTTTCTCCCACCACGCTGTCGATGGCCTCGCGCTGTGCCTCGAGCATTTCGGCGACCGAGCTGCCCGCAATCCGGTACCCTTCGAAGTTCGATCCCGCGCGTTCGATGCTCAACGGTTCGGCCGCTTCACCGATCATGCCAATCATCGAAATCAACGAGGCGATGCCCGCGGCGCTCTCCGCGTTGCCTGCCTTGTCATTTCGCAAGGCGATCAACAACGGCGGCATGCGCAGTGATTCAACGAGCGCCAGGGCGTCCTCGTCCGCGAGGAGTTCGCGGAACGCGTCTTGTTCCATCGACTCGTTTCCGCTGTACGGGTTGACCAACCCGTCGACCGTCACCGCTTCCGCAAGCACGCGCACGTACTGGATGAACTGGATCGTCGTGAGTTTCTGGTTCAGTTTGAGCAACGCGCCGGTCTGCCCGGCGGTCGACTTGCCGAATGCGATCGTCAGTTCGATGTTGTCTGATGCTGCATCCGCCTGAGGCGGTTCGTCGAACGCCCCGTCGCCGACTCCGTCATTGCCGAAGCTGCCATCGATGTCGTCTCCACCTCCGGACGATCCGTCGCCGTCCTCCTCCCCGGACGATCCGCCGCCGCCCTGCGCTTCGATGAATTTCCATAAGCCGCTGCTCTTGATTCGCGTCAACGACGACTGGCTGTTCGGGAATGACAGCACGGCCTCGGTGTCGGCCGAAAGATAGGCGAGAAACCCGAGTTTCTCCGCGCGCTCGGCCGGGCTCAGCGGCTTCGGCACCGGAGCAGGCGACTCGGTCTGTGGTGCGGAGGTTTCCGCTGGGGATGGTTTTTTGCCACAGGCGGCGATGACCAGGCAAACGACGGATGCAAGAATGCGGAGCGGACGGATCATATCCGCTTCAGTAAGCTCACGCGCATCGAAGCTGGCAAGGAGATACGGTCGGATCCCGGGGCTGATGAACCACAGGCGGGGCGGTTCCGACCTGCGGGCTCAACCCGCTGACGTGATCCGGCCGACGATGGTCTCGACTGACGCCAGTCGGCCGATGCCCTCGTCGCCACAGGCCAGCGCGCCTTCCTCCGGATCGATGAACCGGCAGCCGTCTTCCTTCAAACAGGCGATGTTGCGCAGCGTCGCGGGATGCTGCCACATCTTGACGTTCATCGCCGGAGCGATGAACACAGGGGTGCTGCGCGGAAGTGCGAGGTACACCGAGGTGAGTGGGTCGGATGCAAGCCCGTGCGCGAATTCCGCAAGCAGGTTCGCCGTGGCGGGCGCGACCAACAGGACGTCCGCGCGTGCCGCCAGCTCGATGTGCCCCGGTTTCCACGATTGCTTCTCGTCCTCAAGCGTGACGATCACCGGATGACGCGTGAGCGTCTGCAACGTCAGCGGCGCGATGAATTCGGTGGCAGCGCGCGTCATCACCGCATGCACCTCGTGGCCGAGCTTCACCAATTGCGATGCGATGTCGGCCGCCCTGTAAGCGGCGATCGATCCGCCGATGCCAAGCACGATGTTCATGCAGGAATGCTGGGCAATTCCCCGAGCCGAAGCAATCCCCGAGTCCGCGGCAACCTGCGCGCAACGCCCCGTCGGGCCGGTCCCGGAAATCACCCGGCCTGCCAAGCGTGCACATCTTGCGAACGGTCCCAACCGTCGGCGATGAAATGACATTCGTCCCAGCCGTCGATGCTCCCGGCGATTTCCGCCATTTTCGGATGACCTGCCGCCGAAATCCCGTAGGATTTTGATTTCGGGTAATCGGCGTAGCCGTAGCCGCCGTCGTCATATCCGTCGATCACCCTCGCCACCCCTTCCTCCGACAATCCGTAATCCTCGGTGCCTGCACGCAGACGCTCCACCGCGGCGGCTCCATGGGTGGTAAAGAGACAAAGACCGCCGTCGGCGAGGTGATCCCGGAAAAACCGCAGGAATTCGAATGCCGATGCCTCGTCGACATGGGTCAGCAGCGAGCCGCACCAGATCAGATCGTAGCGCGCACCGGGCCGCAAGTCGCCCACCGGCCCCGCCGAGTGTAGTCCGAGCGCGTCAAATTCGCGGATGCAGAATGCCACTGCGACCCCGTCGATTTCGCCGGCGGTGAGGCAGGCTTCCGGCCATGCGGCGCGCATGAACCGCATCACCCGTCCGTGACCGCTGGGAAAATCGAGGATCGATCCGTAGCGCAGATCCGCCCGCGCGACACGCAGGCATTCGCGAATGCAGCGCAGGGCAGAGATGCCTGCGCCCAGATCATGTGTGCCATCGCCATGATACATGCCGTCACGATGGTGGACGCGCAATGACACGAGATCGAGCATGCGCACTTCGAAGTCGTCGAGGTCAGGCGATTCGACCAACCCGGCCCTTGCGGACGAGAGTTCGATCGAGCTGATCATCCGGTGTTTTGCCGCCCGGCGCCATTCGCGCGCGGTCGCGAGGGTTTCGTCAATGGTCATCATGGTGGAGATGCTACCCATCCCATGCCGGACTGAAACCCACGCGATGAGCCCGTTGACACCCGTGGCATCTTCCCCCCGCGCTCGAGAACGGTAGGGAGGGGCGGTCTACTTCGCGCGGTGTGCTTCGTAGGACAAGCGGCTTGTCGCCGCGTGGAGTGGCGGCTTGAAGCCGCCATAGTCGGCAAAGACGGCTTTCCGGCCGTCGTCGTGCGGCTGGTCCGCTCGTCCGTGACATCCCACCCGTCGGCTGCGCCGTGAGAGTCGGCCGGTCGAAGCCGACCAGTCCTACCATGACTGCGAATGCGCTGCAGCGGATCTGCTTGGTCTGTCACGCTCGTAGACACGAAGCAGATCCCATGACACAGCACCTTTCGTGCCTTCATTCGGGCTTTCAGGATCGATCATGCGTTTCCTGGCGGCCGACGAGCAGGGCAAGGTCTTCTTCGAGCGATGCGAGCGTCTCCGGGTCGCCCACTTTGCCGCCGTCGCGGGTGGTGATGTAAAGGGTGTCCATCGCGACGCCTTTCTCGGTGCTGATCCGCGCGTGCGCGGTGTCGAGTCCGTGCCGGTTCACTGTGTGGAACAGGTCGTGGAGCAGGCCGATGCGGTCGAGCGCCTGGATCTCGACGGTCGTGCAGGTCGGGTGCAGATCATTGCTGACCTGCGCGCGCACCGGCACGGGGATGCTGGTATCCGTGCGCGGCCGCAGGAAATGGTCCCGACGCTTGAGGAACTTTGCGGGTTCGTAACTCTCGGCCGGCAGGATCCTGCCGAAAGTATCCAGAAACCGCTTGCGTGCCGAGGCCTGGTCGACTGCGCCGAAGTTGGTCGTGCACACGCGGAAGACGTTCATCACGATGCCGTCGCTGCGCGTGTAGAGGTCGGCCGAAAGGACATTGATCTGTTCCGATGCAAGCGCACAGCAGAGTTTTTCGAGCAGCAGCGGCCGGTCGCGCGTTGCAACGCTCATCTCGGTGTAGCCTTTCCCGGGGTGGTCGATCCAGCGGATCTCGAACGCGTTTGCGACGCTCTGCCGCTCGCGTTCGAGGAAGCCCGCCACCGCGCGCACCTGTGCGAGCACTTGGTGCGCCTCGCGAAAGTGGAATGCCGAAGCGGGGAGTCGGTCGAAGTGGTCAGCCACCGCGGATGCCTCGTCCGTTTTGGCCAAGGCGAGCGCCTGGTCGCGCAGCGTCTGGCGCTCCGCATCCAGGCTTCGCTCGTATCCGGCGCGTCCCTCTTCGAGAAATATGCGCGTCGCCTTGTGGAGCTGCAGCATCAGGCTTTCCTTCCAGCCGTTCCATCCGTCCGGCGAGGTGCCGCACGAATCGATGTAGGTGAAGAGCAGCAGCGCGTCGAGATTGGCGGTGCTCTTGACGATCGCAGCGAATCCCGCGACCACCTCCGGGTCGTCGAGATTGCGGGTGGTCGCCGTGCGCCAGAACGCGAGGTGGTTGTCCACGAGAAACATCACCAGCGAGCGCCGCGCGCCGCGGATCTGCAGCCGGTTGCACACCTTCGCCGCAAGCATGGCGGATCCGTCGATGTGTTCACGCATGTTCTCGGCGCGGCCGGTGTCGTGCAGAATCACCGCGAGGTAGAGCGCCACCGGGTCGGCGATCCCGCGGAACAGCCGACGGTAGACCGCGTGCGCGGAATCGTCCTCCGCAACCAGCCGGTCGAGTTGGTCGAGGCAGCGCAGCGTGTGTTCGTCGGCGGTGTAGCGGTGGAAAAACTCGTGCTGCACGAGGCAGTCGAGCGCACCGAACTCGGGCAGGTACCGCCCGAGGAACCCGATGCGGTGCATCAGGCGCAGGATCCGCGCGGCTTCGCCCTTGCGTTCGAGGATTGACTCGAAAACCTCGCGGTTGGCGCGCGACGCGCGGAAGCCGCGGTCGATGTCGTCCCAGTGCTGCGCGATCAACCGACGAAGCTGCGGACTGAGTTCGAGATTCCTTTGCTGGCAGTGGCGGAACAGCCCGATCAGCCGGTGGGGGTCCTCACTGAAGATGTCTTGCCTTGCCGGGAACAGCCTGCCGTCCCGCGCGACAAAGCCGTCGAACTCCTCGCGCTTGCGCAGCCGGAAGGTCAGGAACGAGCGGATGCCGGATTCGGCCCGCTCGCGGCGCTCGAGCTCGAACGCCTCCATGAGCGACGTCGAATGCCGGAAAATGTGGCGCGTATGGCGGTAGTAGTCGCGCATGAACGCCTCGGTGCCGCGGAGGATGTCGCGCTGAGGATAGCGGAAGGCGGTGGCCACCACGCCCTGGAGATGGAGCGTGAGCTGGTCGGTCGCCTTGCCCGTGGTGTAGTGCAATTCATTGCGCACGCGGTGGATGAAGTCGTAGGCCTCCTCCATCTCGCGGCAGGCCGCCGCGGTCAGGATTTTTTTCGCCACTAGTCCGCGCAGTCGGCCGTCGCCGGTTTTCATCCGCGTCACCCACTCGATGCTCTGGTAGTCGCGCATGCCGCCGCAGCCCTCTTTCACGTTTGGTTCCTGCAGGAACACGGTGTGCGAATATCTTTCATGGCGTCTGCGGTTGTCGTTCACACGCAACTCAAAGAACTCCTCGTGGCGGTGGTTCACGCATCCGCGCTGGAACGCCGCAGTGAATTTCCGGAACAACCCCTCGTCGCCCGCGATCAGGCGCGCGTCCATCAGCGAAGTCATGTTCACCTGGTCGGCCAGCGCCTCCTCGATGCACTCCTGTGCCGATCGGCACGCGTGGCCGACCTTGAAGCCCATGTCCCACAGCAGGTAGAGTACGTCCTGTACGAGCGCCTGCAGCTTGCGCGGCAGCTTCGTCGACGCGCGCGGCATCAGGAAAAGCAGGTCGATGTCGGAGCGCGGGCTGAGCAGACCACGCCCGAATCCTCCGGTCGCCACCAACGCGGCATTCGGCGGGCCTGCGTCCTGCTCCTTGCCGCGTGCCTGGGCCGTCGACCTGAACACCGCGGCGATCACCGTGTCCATGAGGGCGGCGCGGGCCCCCGCGGTTTCAAGCCCACCCGCGCCCCCGCGGTGACGCTCGAGGATCGATGCCTCATCCGTCACAAGGAATGACCGGCAGACGGCAAGGCGCGCGCTTTGATCCAGCCCCGCGTCGAGCAATGGCTCGAGCGCCTGCCGGGCCCGCTCGGCCAGGGATGGATGAGGATCAATCATGAGGCGCTGCGGCCATGGTACAGCTTAGAGCATTTTGCTCAAATCTGTAGCCGGTGGTTGGGTGTGAGTGTGGGAAATGTGCGGCTTCGCCGGATTTGAAAAAAAGCGGAATCTGCTGCCCATGGCTGCGTTGTTGCTCAGTCGTGGATGTCAATCCACTTCATCGCAACGCCTTGCCCTGGGCAACATCTTCTCGCTCCACCGGCTACACTTTTTCGCAAACTGCTCTGGCGCTCGCTTCGCGTCACGCAAGGCGCGCCATCACCGAGCCGAAGCGGGCGAACAACTCGACCCCGCGGGCGGAAGCGTCGAGCAGATCGTCCGCGAGCACCACGCGCCCGGGCTCGAACAGGGTGATCACCGACGATCCGCCGAACGAGAAATACCCTTGCTCGCCGCCCTTGGCGACCGCCGATCCCGCCCGGAACGTCTGGTGGATGCCGCCCACGCAGGTGGCGCCGACTTGCAGGACCAGCACCGTACCGAACGCCCCACCATCGATCGCGCTGATCACGCGGCGGTTGGTCCATAGGTAGGAAAGTCGTTTGCGCAGGGCGATGGGCGAGACGGAGAAGAGTGGACCGCCAATCGTGCGTGGCTCGGAAACCACCCCGGCCACCGGAAAGTGAAACCGATGGTAATCGACCGGGCAGAGACGCGACAGCACCAGTGCACCCTTCGCGTAGCGGGAGGCCAATGCGGCGTCACCCAGCAGAGCGGGAAGATCGAAGCGCTGACCCTTGACGAACACACCGCGGATGTCCGCCGCATCGGCGAACCCGAAATGCCTGCCGTCCGCGGGAAACACCGCCGATTCCGGATCGGTGTCGATCGGCCGGCACTCGGGCCTCAGCTTGCGGAAAAAAAATTCGTTGAAACTGGCGAAGCTCTCAGGGGTGTCCGCGAATTCCGATACGTCGAGGCCGTAGCGCGTGATGAATGGCGCGATCCTCCGCGCGGATTGCGGGCGGTCCATGCGTCGGCCGTACCAGACGGAAAAGAACGGCCGCTTGATAAACGACGCCAGCGCCAGCGCGCCAAGTGGATGATGGTAAGTCCAACGGAGAAATCCCTCGCCATAGACGCGTTCGGTTTCCATTCGGCCGCTGTGGCGGTTGAGGTAGCGGATCGGTTCCATCAGGAGCGGGGCGGCGGACCTGCGCGGCCCTTGCGAACCCTGTACTCCGTATGTCCGGTACTTCAATGCCGAATGTCGCAGCCGATGCGGGATGTCGGAGGCGACGCGACGACGATCAAGAATGCCGCGCAGGCGCGATTGCGGGTCAGTTGTTGCATGGCGAGGGCCCACCCCAACGGGCGTTGACGGCGATGGCGTCTTGCAGTGCGGTCAGGTAGTCCTCACGCGGGATTTCATAAGCACCGAAGCGGGCGAGGTGGGGCGTGAGCCACTGGGTGTCGAGCAGTACAAAGCCGCACCGGCGCAGTCGTTCGACCAGGAAGACCAGTGCGATCTTCGAGGCGTCGGGTTTGCGGGAGAACATGCTTTCCCCGAAAAACGCGCCGCCGATCGCGCCGCCGTAGAGTCCGCCCTGCAGTCCGTCGTCGTCCCAGCACTCCACTGAATGCGCGTGGCCGAGCCGGTGCAGTTCGCAGTAGCTCGCAAAAATGGTTTCGTCGATCCAAGTCGATTCGCGGTCGGCGCAGCCGAGCATCACGTCGCGAAACGCGCTGTCGATGCGGATCTCGAAGGCCGGCTTGCGCAAGGATCGCCGCAGCCCGCGCGGGATGTGGAACCGATCATCAAGAGGGATGATCCCACGTTGTTCCGGCGAGAACCAGGAAATCCCGCAGGATTCTGCCATCGGGAAGACGCCCTGCCGATAGGCCTCCAGCAACAGTGCGGGCGGAATGATCGTCGGCATGGCGGCGCTGCCTCAGCCGTCGTTCGATCCGGACAGCACGGCGAAGGCGTTGTGGTCGTGAATGCTCTCGTGATTCACGGCGCGGACGGTGAACGACGCGATGCGCGCATCGGCGCGCAATAGCGCGGCGGCGTTGCGCACGACATCCTCGACGAACACCGGATGATCGTAGGCCTGCATCGTGACGTGGCGCTCATCGGTCCGCTTGAGCAGCGCGTACACCGGCGCGGATCCGGATTTCTCGGCGACCTCGATGAGTTCCTCGATCAGGATGAACTCGTGACCGCCGGGTTTCTTCCGCGGCCTCACCTCGATGGTGACGTAGCCGCGCTGGTTGTGCGCGCCGTATTCGCTGATCTCCCGGCTGCACGGGCAGAGGGTGGTCACCGGCACGGTGACGCTGAAGACGAGATCGTCCTCTTTGCCATTGGAGGTGCCGGAGAAGACGCAGTCGCAGCCGACTTTGGCCGGTGCGCCGCTGACCGGTGCGTGCTTGGTCACGAAATACGTGAAGGCCACCTCGATGCGGGCCTCGGCGGCATCGAGCCGGTCGCGCAGGTCGTGCAGGATCGCGGGCAGGGTGCGCGACGTCACTTCCTCCTCGTGTCGGCTCAGCACCTCGAGGAACCGGCTCATGTGCGTGCCTTTGAACTGGTGCGGCAGCCGCACCGACATCGAGATGCGCGCGACCGTCGGGAACGGTCGGCCGTCGCGATCGGTGACGCGGATCGGGTAGCGCAGGTCGGACACGCCGACTTGGTCGATGTCGATGCCGCGCGGATCGGGGGATGACTGGATGTCGGGGAGTGCGGGGTTGTCTGGAGACATGGAATCAGTGAGTCGGTTCGTACTCCGCCCAGGACGAGGTGGTTTCCCAGACGCGGACGCGAGTGAGTCGCACGCCGGGGTCGAGCGGATAGCGCGAGTCGCCGCGTGCGGCGTAGGCTTCGAGAGCGGATGCGGCATGATCAAACACGACACGGGCGATGCGCTCGGTCGTCGGGTCCTGGTTGTCGAACCCGATCACCCGCTCGCCGTAGCGCGCCTTGAAATCGGCGTAGGCGGGGTCGGCCGTGTTCATGCACATCGCATGATCGAAGGTGTCGAGCCACGAGCCCACCGCCTCCTTAATCACCTTGAAGTCGCAGACCATGTCGTTGGCATCGAGTTCCGCGGCTTCGAGCACGAATTCGACCTTGCGCGTGTGGCCGTGGGGGAACCGGCACTTGTCGGGGTGCTTCGAAAGCATGTGACCGCTCTCGATTTCGATGGTCTTGCAGATCCGGTACATGGTTGGGGCGGGGGAGAGTGGCGGTTCGCGTTCACGGCTGCGGACCCGGCAGTGGCGGGGTGGCGAGATAGTCGGTCGGGTCGGCGATGCCTGCCAACTGGAACGCCTCGCGGCGCTCGGTGCAAGTGCCGCACACGCCGCAATGCACCGCTCCGCCCTTGTAGCACGACCAGGTTTCGGAAAAATCCACGCCGAGTGCCGCGCCGCGGCTCGCGATCGCCGCCTTGTCCAGGGTGAGGAACGGCCGCAGCAGCCGGATGCCCGCGTAGGTGCCGGTGGTCATCGCCGCGCCCATGGCCTCCATGAACGGCTCGCGGCAGTCCGGGTAGATCGCGTGGTCGCCGGAATGGGCCGCGATCACGACGCCTTCCGCGCCGATGCTCTCGGCAAACCCGGTGGCCACCGCAAGCAGGATGCCGTTGCGGAACGGCACCACGGTGCGCTTCATCGATGCTTCGGCATAGTGCCCGTCGGGGACGGCGCCGCCGGACTGGAGCAGGTCGGATTGAAACAAGCGGTTGATGAACTCCAGCGAGACCACCTCGTGGCGGAGCGCATGACGCCGGGCGTGCAGTCGCGCGAACTCCAGCTCGCGCGCGTTGTGCTTCGCGCCGTAATCGAACGACAAACAGGCGGCCACCTCGTGCGACATCCGCGCGTCGTAAAGCGCGGTCACTGAATCCATCCCGCCGCTCAACAGCACGCAGACCTTCATGGGGCGGACGGCCGTTCGGGATGGGTCGCCTCGGCGGTGAGCCGGATGCCGCCGCGCGGGGCGAACTCGCCGCGCACGATCATTTCCCGCGGCTGCAGCACGCGCACGAGATCGTCGAGGATGCGGTTGACGATTTCCTCGTTGAAGGCCGGCTGGTTGCGGTACGAGGCGAGATAGAACTTGAGGCTCTTGGTTTCGACGCAGGTTTCGTCCGGAACGTAGCGGATCACGATGCGCGCGCTGTCGGGCTGACCGGTCACCGGGCACAGCGATGAAAATTCCGGTGCCTCAAGCGTGATCCAGTAATGGCGTCCGGGCCGATGGTTCGGGAACACCTCGAGTTTCGCCTCCTCGGGACTGGCGGGCAGGCGTGATCCGGCGTTTCCAAGCAGGGAAAGTTTGTTCAAATCCTCGCGCTCGGGCATGCCCGGATCGTTGGCAAATCCCGGCCGAGGTCGATCCGAATCTTCGCCAAGTTCCCGCTCCGGGTTCTTGCCGCTTGCCAGTCGGCGCAAACCCGGCTTGCCGTGCGCCGCCGCAACTGCTTCCCTGCGCGCCGCCATGAAAATCCTTGTCGCGTATTCCGGCGGACTCGATACGTCCGTGCTCCTCCTGTGGCTCAAGCAGAAGTACCAAGCCGAAATCATCGCCTACTGCGCCGATGTCGGCCAGGCCGAGGAACTCGACGGACTCGAGGAGAAAGCGCTCACCACCGGCGCGTCGAAATGTTTCATCGGCGACCTGCGCGAGACCTTTGCCCGCGATTTCATCTTCCCGATGCTGCAGGCCAACGCGGTGTACGAGGGTCGCTACCTGTTGGGCACCTCCATCGCGCGGCCCTGCATCACCCAGGGGATGATCGAGGTCGCGCTGCGCGAAGGAGCCGACGCCATCGCGCACGGTGCGACCGGCAAGGGTAACGACCAAGTGCGTTTCGAGTTGTCCGCCGCAGCGCTCGCGCCGCGGATGAAGTGCATCGCCCCATGGCGCGACGCGGAGTTCCGCCGCCAGTTTCCCGGCCGCTCGGAAATGATCGCCTACGCGGAGCACAACCGCATCCCGGTGAAGGCCTCGATGAAGAAGCCGTATTCGATGGACCGCAACTTGCTGCACATTTCCTTCGAGGCCGGCAGCATGGAGGATCCGTGGTACGACACGACCACCGGGGCCGATCGCGACATGTATGTGTTGTCGGTGTCGCCAGAAGAAGCACCCGACCGCGCGGAGTACGTGAGCCTTCTGTTTGAGAAAGGTGACGCGGTGGGCGTGCGCCACGAGGCGCTCGACACGCTGCTCGCGGAGCTCGGCGACGTCCGCCCGCAAGGCGAAAAGGACGGCTATGCGCTGTTCACGCCCTACGGCATCATGCGCGTGCTCAACCTGCTGGGCGGACGCAACGGCATCGGCCGCGTCGACATCGTCGAGAACCGGTTCGTCGGCATGAAATCGCGCGGCGTGTACGAGACACCCGGCGTAACTATCCTGCTCGCCGCCCACCGCGACCTCGAGGCACTGGTGATGGACCGCGAGGCGATGCACATCCGCGATTCGCTCATCCCCAAATACGCCCAACTGGTGTACAACGGGTTCTGGTTTGCGCCGGAACGCGAGGCGATCCAGGCCCTCGTCACCGAAACGCAGAAACGCGTGAGCGGCGAAGTGCGCGTCAAGCTCTACAAAGGCAACGTCATGGCCGCCGGACGCAGGTCGCCCTACAGTCTCTACTCAGAAGCCGTCGCGACGATGGAGGGTGGTGCCGAGCAGGCCTACAATCAGGACGATGCCACCGGATTCATCGCGCTCAACGCGCTGAGGCTCAAGGTAAATGCTGAAAAGCTGAAAAGCTGAAACGCTGAAAGTCGCGAGGAAAAGCCGGCAATGATGGGAATGTTGGATGATCAATAGGGCGATCTTCACTCACCCAGCGTCACGTCATCGGCGGTGTGCGGTTCGCGATCCGGTCCGGCGGAGTGGATCTCCATGCGGTCGCCCGCGAGCGCATGGAACCGGTAGGGGGTTCCCCAGCGGTCGAGCAGCCTGCCTTCGCGGTCGAGACGCGCGTGTTCACTTCGCAGAAACACCAGGCCCTTCGGATTCCGGCCCGTGAGGCTTGCGGTGATCTCCTCGTTTTCCCCGACCGGATTCTCCGTACAGCAGCGCCGGTAGTCGCTGATCAGCAAATCGAGAATCGCCAGATCCTCATGCGCGCTTTCCGCGGGGTCGTAAAAGCCCGCGGCGGCTTCGGCGCTTGGCATCAGAGTGCGCGTGTCCGGGATGGACGTGCGCTCCGTGCTTGCGTGAACGGCGGATGAAGCGGTGGCCGGTGCGCTGGAGGTGGATGCCATCGGTCGTGCGACGGGCTCCTCGCGCGGCGATCGAGCAAACCAAACGATCACGCCACCTGCGACGACAGCGGCGATGGCGAGCACGCGGCGTTTCATCCGATGAATCCGAGGTTGGCGGATGCGGATTGGAACGGATCGTCGAAACGCGGCAGGTTGGGGAAGATCGCCTGGATCTCACTCGATCCGGCACCCATCCATGACGTGAGCACCGCGGCGTATTGGTCGACGGAAACATCCGGGATCCAGCGGCCGCGGCTCGATCCGGCATCGATCGATCCGGAAGCCGATCCGGTCTTGAGCGACGGAAACTGCCCGTAGAAATTCCCGCCGTTCACGGGTCCGCCCATCACGATCGTATGGCCGCCCCACGCGTGATCGGAGCCGGCGCGTGCCGGGTCGGTGCTGTTCGGCGTGAAGGTGCGGTTGAAATCCGAGGCGGTGAAGGTGACCACCTGCTCCCACATGCCGAGTGCCTGCAGCGCGTCGTGGAACGCGCTCAATCCGGTGGAGAGTTCGTCGATCAGGTTTGCGTGCGAGGTGAGCAGGGTCTGATGCGTGTCGTATCCGCCGACTTGGCAAAAGAAGATTTGACGGTTGTTGCCCAGAGCCGAGCGGCCCGCAATGAGCCTGGCGATCATCTTGAGCTGGTCGCCCAGCGAGTGGTTCGCATTGGCGAAGATCGCGTTGAGGTCGACACCGCTGGTCGCTGCCGCGGTGATCGCCGCGCCGATGGTGGCCTCGGTGGCCCGAGCGCGCCGGACGATCCGGTTGTATTCCTCTTCGTGCAGGTTGGCATGCGTCAGCCGCATGATGTCCTCGAACGCCTTGAGCCGTTTACCTTGGTCGCGGTCGAGCCGATAGCCTGCGGCGTTCATCGCGCCGTCGTACGGATCGTTGTCCGTGTTGTCCGAAATCTGGCTGAAGCCGCTCAGCGGCACGGTGCCATTGGAGCGGACGACATACTGGACGACATCGCCGCCGGTTCCGACTTGGAACGAGTTGATGCCGGCGAGTGAGATCGACATCGAGACCTTTGACGCCGCGCTGTTGTTGTACGAGGCGTGCAGCAGGTCGGCGGCGCGTCCACCCCAGCCCGAGGTGAACGGGCGGTCGGGAATCGACGACTGCCACTGCGTCTGCTGGTCGGAGTGCGAGAACAACTGGGGCGGCAGCGGCACGTTGCCCGACGAGTATTCCGCGCGCGAGGCGACCGGATACGCCAGCGTGCCGACGTTGCAGACGAACGCCGCTTTGCCCTGGTTGTGCAGGGCGGCGAGGCCGGAGGCCGATGGATGCAGGCCCATCGGCGGCAGTGCCGAACCGTGGTGGCGTTGGAACGCGCGGCAGATGTCGGGGACCACGAGCGGGATGGCCGTGCCGCGGTCGATGGCCAGCACGCCGCGGCCGCTCTGGTAGTCGGCGCGCAAGCCGTCGGCCGCGGGATCGCCGATCGGGATCAGCAGGTTGTTCGAGTCGTGCCCGCCGTTGAGAAACAAGCAGACCAGCGCCTTGTAACCATGGGTTTCGCCTTGTGCCATCGCAGCGGTCATCAGGCGCATCTGGGCCAGCGCGTTGACGAGACTGGTGACGCCCAGCGAGGCGCAGGCCGACTGGCGGAGGAAGTCGCGGCGGCTGCGCCGGTGATCGCGGTCGCGGGATTGGGTTCTCATGCGGTTATTTCTGGACCACGGCGTCCGGCGAGCTGGCGACGAGCCAGAGGATGTCCTCGATGCGGTCGCGCATGACGGATGCCTGTTGGGTGTTGGAGGAGTTGTTGGACGAGCGGATCGAGACGGCGGCGTCGAGAATGTTGCGTCGCGGTTTGCCCGGGGTCTCTGCGTAGCGGGCCTTGAGGGCTCCGGCGCAGAGCATCAGGTCGACGTGGTCGAGCACCGCCTCGCAGGCGGCGCGCAATGCGGCCTGCTGATTGAACGCGCCGACGTCGAGATTGTTGAACACGCCGTCGCGGTTGAGATCGACGACGCCGAGGTAGAGCGCCTCGAGCGGGGCGAAGTCGATGCGGATGTGGTCGCCGTTGCTGCCGTACAGCCAGGGTTCTTCGTTCTGGTTGGGCAGTGCGGTGGTGTTCGGGTTGCCTCCGCTCTCGTAGATGTCGCTGTAGACGAAATTGCTGGCGCGGATCACGCTGTTTTCGTTGGCGATCTGCAGTTCCGGCGAGGTGGTGCCGTTGGCGGCGAGCATGCCCGCGGGTTTGTGGTCGGGCACGAACCAGTTGAACACGCTGGGCGCGGACAAATGGGTCTGGCTGAGCTGGGTGTCGGTGCTTTGCATCCGGAAGCGGGCGGTATTCTCCGGAAATTTCGCCAGCTCGTCGGCCGGGTAACCGTAGGCGGAGAGGTCGGCGAGCTTGAGCTTCGACGTGCCGTTGAACGCGCGAGCAAACGCGGTGTAGCGCAGCAGGGGCTCGCGCACCTTGCCGAAGCTCGCTACCGCGTCGGCGGATTCGAGCGACCTGGCCTCGGGGTCGAGCAGGATCGCCTTGATCGTCGCGTTCATGCTGCCACCGGCGTCGCGGAACGCGTTGGAAACCCGGTGCAGGTAGCCGGCCGAGGGGTTGGCGGTGACGAAGCGCTGGATGAGCCTGCGGCAGATGAACGGCGCGGTGTTCGGATGGGTCGCGAGGTGGTCGACGATGGCGTCGAGTTCCTGCTCGCCGCTGCGGTTGGCGGGAAGTTGCAAGCCGAGCACTTGCTTCGCACCGGTGTCGTGCGAGTCGGCGAAGTTGCGCATCGGTTGCATCCACCGGTCCTCGAACCGCTCGCTTCCGTTGTTGCGGCTGAACAGAGTGTTGGCCACCACATTGGTGCTGGCGGACGGGTTGTTGTACACGCTGAACGACCAGCCGGTGAAGACACGCGAGAGCTCGGTGATGTCGGTCTGCGTGTAGGTGGGCAGCGGCAGTCCGTCGCTGCCGAGCTTGAGCGAACCGTCGTTGTGCAACTGGACGAGGCCGATCGAGAACAACTGCATGATCTCCCGCGCGAAGTTCTCATCGGGCGAAACCAAGAGGTTTCCCTGTGCATCGTAGGTGGCTTTGGCGTTTCGCAGATGCGAGAGGTACCAGCCCATCATCGGATGGGTGGCGACGTTGCGCAGCAGGTCGCGGAAGGTGCCGGTCGCGCCATTCCGCAGCATGTCGTGGTAATGCGCGCTGCCGTGCGCGCGACTCTCGATCAATGTGTCCTGGATCGAGATCACGAAGATCTCGGAAAACGCGAACGCGGCGCGCTGCTTGAGCTGGTCGGGCCCGTGGCGGGCGAGCAACCACCAACCGCGCCGGCGGTTGCCCTGGCCCGGATCGTGGTCCGGGTTGTAATAGCTCTTCGCCGGGTCGAGCCGGATCTCGATGTCCTGGCGGTCGGCCGCCATCGTGTAATCAAGCAGGTCGGGCGAGGGCGTGGCGAACTGCTCGTCGATCCATGCCGAGAACGCGGCGATGCGGTCGCCGCCCGCGGCGGCCACCCGGCTCCTCAGGTCGGCGAGATCCGCTGGTGTCGGACCGAAGGTCGCCTGCGTGAGAAAGCGCACGATCTCGCGGTCGAGCGCCGTGCCACTGAGCGAAGTGACGGCAGGAGGTTCGATGGGCTCCGGCATATCGACAAATCCAACGGCGGGGCTGAACGCGCCGCTGAGTTCTCCCGCGACGTTGGCTTCGGTGAAGATGCTCAACTCGACGGATCCGTCGATCAACGCGTCGAGCACGGACTGGTCGGTCGCATAGGACTGGCTGGCGCGGATCCGCCAAGCTTGACCATTGTAAGCGAACGGAGGAATGGATTGCAGGATCGCATCGTCGGCGGTTTGGACCTGGGTCGAATTGACCGCGGAATTCAGGTTGGAAAACCAAAGCGAGACAATCGCGCTGTCGTTGTCGCCCGAAAGCCGGATGGTGGCCAGTCCCGATCCCGCGGAGGATACGCCGGCAGCCGGCAGCAGGTACGCGATGAACAGCCGCTGGTTGGCCTGCACCGGCGCGGCATCGCGCACACTCAACGACAGCGGACCGATGGATCCGCCAGCGCGGATGTCGAGGTATTCGGGGACTTCGATCAAGGCATCCGCAACGGGATGCATCATCAGGCTGGCGGAGGATTGTCCTGCCGGAATCACCAACGCATGGGTGACGACCGCGCCCGATGCGTCGCGCAGCTGGTACTCGTCGCGACCGGGCGTCGCGCGTCGCGGGTCGGCATCCGGCACCACTTTGAAAAACAAGGTGAAGGGCGCACCGGTGTCGCCGCTTCTCGTCAAACGGATTTGGGCCGGAGATCCGTCCTTTTCGTAGGCTGCCGCCGTGACGATCTCGGCACTGATCGCGTTGTGGTTCCAAGCCTCGATCATCGCTGCCGCCACCGCCGCATCGCCACTCGCCTCAGGCAGGGCAAACGAATCCGCATTCAACGGATCAAACCCCGCAAGCTGCCGCTCGGCCCAGTCGCTCACGCCGTCACCATCGCTGTCGGCATCCGAAATCCGTACCCGGTAAAAGGCATGCGTCGCTAGAGTCGGAGCCACGATCTCAAGCAGTGCATCGGTCGCCGCGTGATCGGTGGAGGAGGGGATCCATGGACCTGCAGGCGATGCCGCGGATTCAGCTCGATACCGCTTGCCCGGCTGCGCGACGATCCGCAATCGCGCGGTCGCAGAGCCGGCGTCAATGACCGACACCAGCGGACGCGATGCGCCATCGAGCGGATCGGTCCCGGCGGCGGCTTCCTCGCGCTGACTGAACCCATCGCCGTCGGCATCGCTGTCGGGCGGCAATGCAAGCGCATGCCATCGCGCCTGCCAGACGTCACAAAGCCCGTCGCCATCCAGATCCATCGCGGAGACACCCAGAGGAGTCGCCGAGAGGAGGGTCAAAATCAGTTGCGGCACACGCATGGGTCAAATTCACCAGCTCTCCGATCCTCCCCGCGCCGACCCCGGAGTCAACCCACCAATCCAGCGAGGAGGGCGAACGCCTCATTATCTATGACGGCCCTTTTTTCATGATTGACACCTCCCGCGGCTCTGCTAGGCCCCGTGCACACCGATCCGCGTTGTCGGCAATCCCGCGTCGCGGTTTCGCTATCCCCCATACCTACACCCCTCAGATGAATGCCGCATTGCCGTTGACCTCGTTGTCCCTTAGTTTGTTCTCACTGTCTTATCTGCTCTCGCCGTTGACCGCCGCGCCGACTCCCTCCTTCGGCAAGCCGCAGCCGTGGGCCAAGCCGATCGAAGACTACATTGCGAAAGGCCGTGAAACCCACCCGCAGGGATTCAACCAAGGCATCAGCGCGTTGCAGGTGTTCGATGGACGCCTGTGGATCGGGTACGGCGACGCCAACTACAACCTCGGCACCAAGCAGCCGATCGAGTTCCGCTGCTTCGAGTCGCCCGACAAGCCGACGGCCGTCCCGGTGCGCGTGCTCGCGGAGGGCCAGGGTGCGCCGCAACGCTCGCCTTACGACACCGGCGAGGAGCAAATCGATTCGTATCGCATCTGCGATGGCGTGCTCTATGTCGCGGGGGTGGATTCCAATGATCCCGACGAGGCGTGGACCCAGGCCAAGCCCGCTCCCGCGAAACTCATCGAGGGCAATTTGTTCAAACTCGGCCATACTGCCGATGGCGCGCCGGTCTGGCACAAGTACCGCTCGGTGCCCGGCGCCGAGCACCTGCATGACGTCATGTCCTTCGGCGGCGCGCTTTATGCAGTCGGCTCGGGCTCGAAGGACCGCGTCGAATGGGAGTCCGGCGAAATTTTCCGCTTTCTCTGGAAAAGCACCGACGGCGGCAAATCGTTCTCGGTGGTCCACCGCGAGATGTTCCCCGACCGCGGCAAGGGCGATACCCGTTTCACCCGACTGCTTGCCACCGGCCCGGTGCTCCACGTCTTCGGCTACACCAACCCCGCAGGCAACGGCCAACCCGCCATGGGCACCCACTTGCGCATGCTCGCGGACGGCGCGCTCAAACCGGTCACCCACGCCGATGTCGGGCGCATCGCCAGCCTGCTGTTCATGAAAACCTGGCCGCTCTCCGGCAACCGCGGCATCGCCACGAGCACCGACACCTCACGCGGTGGATTGAACGAACTGTTTCTCGTCGATGAATCCGGCCTGCGTGACATCCGCGAACTCGGCGGACGCCAAGTGCTCGATCATCTCGAGGATCCCGCAGGCGACGCGTCGCTGCTGCTCGTCCGCGACGGCGTGATGTACTCGGTCGTGCGCGTCGCCCACGATCCCGCGGCCGAGCCGGTCACCGTGCTCGAACTCGGACGCCGACCCGCCTCGTGCTTCGCGCTGTGGCAGGGCGCGCTCTACGTCGGCCTGCGCGACGGCCAAGTGCTCGTCTGCCACGCCGCCGGATCTTGAGCCCCGCCGCATCCCGCAAACGCGAACGTGGGGAAAACGCACGCGGTTTCCCCGGATGGGGTTGACGCCGCACCCGCCGCGTGCATGATCCCGCGCCGCCGGACGGATGGTCCGCCCGCACACTGCATCGACCCACCATGACCAAGATCGCCATCAATGGATTCGGCCGCATCGGCCGCCTCGTCTTCCGCGCCCTCGTCGAACAAGGCCATCTCGGCAAGACCTTCCAGGTCGTCGCCGTCGGCGACATCGTGCCCGCCGACAACCTCGCCTATCTGCTCAAGTACGACTCCACCCAGGGACGCTTCCGCGGCGAGGTCTCGTCGAAGAAATCCTCGCCCGATCTCGAGGACGACGACGTCATCGTGGTCGACGGTCATGAGATCCGCGTCGTCAGCGCCCGCACGCCCGACGGCCTGCCGTGGAAGGAACTCGGCGTCGAGGTCGTCATCGAATCCACCGGCCTCTTCACCGATGCCGACAAGGCGCGCGGCCACCTCACCGCCGGCGCAAAGAAGGTGATCATCTCCGCTCCCGCGAAAGGCGAAGACGGCACCTTCGTCCAAGGCGTCAATGACGATCAGTACGATCCCGCGAAACACCACATCATCTCCAACGCCAGTTGCACCACCAACTGCCTCGCGCCGCTCGTGCACGTCCTGCTCAAGGAAGGCATCGGCATCGAGGAAGGCCTGATGACCACCGTCCATTCCTACACCGCGACGCAGAAGACCGTCGACGGTCCGTCGCGCAAGGATTGGAAGGGCGGACGCTCGGCCGCGATCAACATCATCCCGTCCACCACCGGTGCCGCCAAGGCCGTCGCGCTCGTCTGTCCGGAAGTGAAGGGCAAACTCACCGGTATGTCGTTCCGCGTGCCGACGCCCACCGTCTCCGTCGTCGATCTCACCGTGCGCACCTCGCGCGACACGTCGCTGGCGGAGATCAACGCGTTGATGAAAAAAGCGTCGGAAACGGATCTCAAGGGCATCCTCGCCTACACCGGCGACGAGGTGGTTTCCTCCGACTTCATCCACGATTCGCACTCGTCGATCTACGACGCCGGATCGTCGATCGAACTCAACTCGCGCTTCTTCAAGCTCGTCAGTTGGTACGACAACGAATGGGGCTACTCGAACCGCGTGGTCGAACTCCTCGACGACGTCGTCAAGAAAGGCCTCTGACGCGAGCGATCCGCGCGAAGCACAAAAGGGGGGCACGGGCGGCCCGCCCGTGTTCTTCAATGCGATGAATCCGTGCGGAGCATCCCTTTCTGGAGTGGCGGCTTGAAGCCGCCATGGTCGGCAACGACGGCTTTCCGGCCGTCGTCGTGCGTCTCGCCCACTTCTTTTCTCTTCCAAGGGGGGCACGGGCGGCTCGCCCGTGTTCTTCACCGC
>VHCM01000003.1 GCA_016871685.1 Verrucomicrobiota bacterium | reverse complement strand
GCGGAACAAGCGGATGCCGAAGGGAATCGACTGCTCATAGTACGAGAACCCCGACAACCAGACGAGCAAGTGGTCGGCTCGCTGCGGCATCAGGATGCGGACGTCGACGCCGCGGATCGCCGCCGCTTGCAACGCGGTGAGCACCCCTTCGTCCGGCACGAAATACGGCGAGGTGATCCACAGCCGGCGTCGCGAGGAATTCGCCGCCTCGGCAACCACCAACTGCCATGAGTCGGCGGGGTCCGACGGGCCGGTCGGAATCACTGCCGCCACCTGGTCGCTCTCCTCCGGCCGCGTGTCCCACAGCAGTTCGGGCACATCGCCGGCCGCCCAGAACCAATCTTCGAGAAAAACCAACTGCACCGCCTGCACCACGGGTCCGCGCAATTCCAGATGGGTGTCGCGCCACGCGCCGAAGTGCTGGCTGCGTCCGAGATACTCGTCGCCGACGTTGAGTCCGCCGATGAACGCGGTGTGCCCGTCTGCGACGACAATCTTGCGGTGATTGCGGAAATTGAGCTGCAGGCGCGACCACCAGTGGCGGTTGATGCCGAACGGCCGGCACTGCACGCCGGCCTCGCGCAATTCGCGCAGGTAATGGCACGGCAGCTTGTGCGAGCCGATCTCGTCGAACAGGAAACACACCTTCACTCCGGCCCGCGCCCGTTCGATCAACGCCTGCTGGAACCGTTTGCCGAGGCGGTCGTTCTTGACGATGAAAAAGTTGACGCAAAGCGAATGCCGGGCCGACCGGATGCAGTCGAAGATGCGCGCGAACGTTTCGTCGCCGTCGATGAGCAGCCGCAGTCGGTTGCCGCGGGTGAATGGCAGTCCGCCAAGAAGCCTCGCGGCCCGCTCGAAGGCGTCGTCCTCCGGAATGTCCACCTCAAGGTCGCGCAAGCGCGCGTGCATCCGCTCCGCGAGCAGGCGCAGCCGACCGTCCGTCTCGCGCCGACCGCCGACATTTCGCGTGAAGCGGGTGCGGCCGATCAACCAGTAAAGCGGGATCGCCAGATAGGGCGCGGCCACCAGCGAGATCACCCACGCGATCGTCCCTTGCGAGGTGCGCACATGCATCAGCGCGTGGAGGACATGACCCAGCGCCACCAGCTCGAACACGACGATCCAAGCCAGACCGAATCCGGTGTCGGCATCGATGCGCGGATGCAGCATGCCGTCAGGATAATCCGGTGTGGCAGACCGGACAAGCATCCGATCGATGCGGGCACCCGCCTTTGCAGAGGACGCGAACTCCTGAACGACGCGCGGATTTCATCGCGGCAAACGCCCGGATGTGGTGTTGCGGGGACCGAGCCAACGCGCGCTGCGCCGGATCATTCGAAGCGCAGGATCACATGGTCGACGGCGAGGCTTTCGCCCGGGCTGGCGGCGATCTCGGCGACCACGCAGTCTTGCTGGGCAAACAGGATGTTCTCCATTTTCATCGCCTCGATGGTCGCGAGTTTTTCCCCGGCGAGGACTTTCTGTCCGACGCTCACGGCGATCTCGACGAGCAGCCCGGGCATCGGTGAAAGCAACACCTTGGAAAGATCGGGCGGGGCCTTGAAGGGCATGAGTGCCTCGAGCGGTGCCACGTGGGTGGGGATGACGAGCACGTCGATGCCCGCACCGTGATGGCTGATCCTCCAGCCGATCGGGGTGCGGTCGGCTTGGGCATGGAAAGGGATGCCGTCGGCCTCGCCCTCGACGACGATCGAGCGCAGCGGCGTGTCCAGGCGGATCTGGTGGACGCGGCCGTCGATCTCCACGCCGAGGTGGTTGGCATGGTCCGTGACATCCGCGCGCAACTGAGTACGGGTGCCGTCGGGTCGGCGAAGCACCACGGTCCACGAGCGGGTGGCAGCGCGGTCCG
This sequence comes from Verrucomicrobiota bacterium, assembly GCA_016871685.1. Taxonomy (GTDB): domain Bacteria; phylum Verrucomicrobiota; class Verrucomicrobiia; order Verrucomicrobiales; family Akkermansiaceae; genus Luteolibacter. The sequence continues at coordinate 55,314 of VHCM01000003.1, read as the reverse complement.
GTCGCGCACGTGCGTCGGTGCGGTCGTGCAGCGCGGCGGCCAAGGCGACGAGGAAATCGGGATCCGTGTGGGCCACGCTGTCGATGGAGAACCCGTGCGGGTACTCGGAGGCGATGAAGCCAGTGTTGAAATCACCGGCGGCGAATTTCGGATGGGCGAGCAGCGCGCTCTGGAACGGGATGTTGCTGGAGATGCCGCGGATCACGAACGCATTGAGCGCCGAGCGCATCTTTGCGATCGCATCAGGGCGGTCGTCGCCGCGAACGATCAGCTTCGCGATCATCGAGTCGTAGTGCATCGGGATCGCCCCGCCTTCGCGCACGCCGGTGTCGACGCGCACGCCGCCGTCCGGCGGCACGGGATGCGCGGCGGTCATCGTCTGCGGCGGCGGCAGGTAGCGCACGAGCCGTCCGGTGGACGGCAGGAAATTGCGGAACGGGTCCTCGGCGTTGATGCGGCATTCGATCGCCCAGCCTTCGCGTTTGATTTCCTGCTGACCGAACCCGAGCGGCTCGCCCGCGGCGATGCGGATCATCAGCTCGACGAGATCGAGGCCGGTGATCGACTCGGTGACCGGGTGTTCGACCTGGAGCCGGGTGTTCATTTCCAGGAAATAGAACGAGCGATCCTTGCCGACGACGAACTCGACGGTGCCGGCGCTTTGGTAGTTCACCGCCTTGGCCAGCGCCACGGCCTGCGCGCCCATGGCGAGGCGCGTCGCCTCGTCGAGGAATGGACTCGGCGCTTCCTCGATCACCTTCTGGTGCCGGCGCTGGATCGAGCATTCGCGCTCCCAGAGGAAGACGTGGTTGCCATGCGCGTCGCCGAGCACCTGGATCTCGATGTGGCGGGGTTCTTCGACGAATTTCTCGATGAAGACGCGGTCGTCGCCGAAGCTGTTGCGCGCCTCGTTGCGGCAGGAGGTGAACCCCTCGTGGGTTTCCTTGTCATTCCACGCGACGCGCAGCCCTTTGCCGCCGCCGCCCGCGCTGGCCTTGATCATCACCGGGTAGCCGATGCCTTGCGCGATCGCCACCGCGTCATCGGCTGTGGCGATCGGTTCGTCGTGTCCGGGAATCGTATTCACACCCGCCTTGGCCGCGAGTTCCTTCGAGGCGATCTTGTCGCCCATGGCCGAGATCGAGGCGTGCTTCGGTCCGATGAACACGATGCCCTGTTCCTCGACCTGCCTGGCGAATGCCGCGTTTTCGGAGAGGAATCCGTACCCCGGATGCACGGCTTCCGCGCCGCTGCGCTTGCATGCGTCGATGATCTTCTCGGCGACGAGGTAGGACTCGCGCGACGGGGCCGGGCCGATGCACAGCGCCTCGTCGGCGAGCCTCACGTGCAGCGCGTCCGCATCGGCCTCCGAGTGCACGGCGACGGTGAGGATGCCCATGCGGCGGGCGGTCTTGATGACGCGGCAGGCGATTTCGCCGCGGTTGGCGATCAGGATTTTGCGGAACATGGCGGGCGTTCGTTTGCGGGGGATTACAGCGGCAGGTTGCCGTGTTTGCGCCACGGTTCGTCGATCTTCTTGTCGCGCAGCATCGCCAGCGCGCGGCAGACGCGGCGGCGCGTGCCGTGCGGCATGATCACGTCGTCGATGTATCCGCGCGCCCCAGCGATGAACGGGTTGGCGAATTTTCCGCGATACTCCGCCTCGCGTGCGGCGAGTTTTTCCGGATCGTCCTTCTCGCTGCGGAAGATGATCTCCACCGCGCCCTTCGCGCCCATCACCGCGATCTCCGCGGCGGGCCAGGCGAAGTTCACATCGCCGCGCAGATGCTTGGACGACATCACGTCGTAGGCTCCGCCGTATGCCTTACGGGTGATCACGGTGACCTTGGGCACGGTGCATTCGGCATAGGCGTAGAGCAGCTTGGCACCGTGCTTGATGATACCGCCGTATTCCTGCGACGTGCCGGGCAGGAAGCCGGGGACGTCGACGAAGGTGACCACCGGGATGTTGAAGGCGTCGCAGAAGCGCACGAACCGCGCGGCCTTGATGCTGCTCTTGATGTCGAGGCAGCCGGCGAGCACCAGCGGCTGGTTGGCGACAAATCCAACGGTCTGCCCGCCCATGCGGCCGAACCCGATGAGAATGTTGCCAGCATGCTCCGGCTGCAATTCGAAGAACCCGCCGTCGTCGGCCACCTTGGTGATCAGCTCGCGCATGTCGTACGGCTGGTTCGGATTCTCAGGCACCAGCGTGTCGAGCGAAGGTTCGTCGCGGTCCGGCGGATCATCGGACGCGCAGGCGGGCGCTTTCTCCCGGTTGTTCGACGGCAGGTAGTTGAAGAATTCGCGGACCCTGATCAGCGCCTCGATGTCATTCTCGAACGCCAGGTCGGCGACGCCGCTGCGCGTCGTGTGCGTGAGCGCGCCGCCGAGGTCCTCGGCGGTGACCTCCTCGTGCGTCACCGTCTTCACTACATCCGGTCCGGTCACGAACATGTACGAGCTGTCCTTGACCATGAAAATGAAGTCGGTGAGTGCCGGGCTGTAGACCGCGCCGCCGGCGCAGGGGCCCATGATCAGGCTGATCTGCGGGACGACGCCCGAGGCGGTGACGTTGCGCTGAAACACCTCGGCGTAGCCACCGAGCGAGGCGACTCCTTCCTGGATGCGCGCGCCGCCCGAGTCGTTGATGCCGATTACCGGCGCGCCGACGCGCATCGCGGTGTCCATGATCTTGCAGATCTTTTGCGCATGGGCCTCGCTGAGTGATCCGCCGAAGACGGTGAAGTCCTGACTGAAGACGAAGACGGGTCGGCCGTTGATGAGGCCGTGACCGGTGACGACTCCGTCGCCCGGCACTTTCTGTGCATCCATGCCGAAGTCGCTGCAGCGGTGTTCGACGAAGAGGTCCCATTCCTCGAAGCTGCCTTCGTCGAGCAATACTTCAAGCCGTTCCCTCGCGGTGAGCTTGCCCTTGGCGTGCTGGGCGTCGATGCGTGCCTGGCCACCGCCGAGGCGGGCTTGGGCCCGCTTTTCCTCAAGAAGCCGGACGATATTGTGCATGGGTGGAGGTGGGTGGGCTGGCTCCGGCTGCCATTCCGCAGGCGGGGAAACCGCACGCTGCCGGACCCCGCCGGGCATCCCTGCAGCGGCAGCAGGTGTCAAGCCCGGATTGGGTAAAGGAAACGTTGTCAGCCTCGCGGCGGCAGGTCCATGCTCGCGCGGCGACGATGTCCCTGCACGAATTTCAGATTCCCGTCGTGTTCCGTCACCGCGTCGCGTTCACCCGCGCGGCCTTTGATCCCGGCAACGATGTGCTGCGCGGGATTCTCAGGGAAAGCGGGGGAGGTCCCTCGATGGTGGTGATCGACGAAGGCGTGACGCGGGTGTGTCCCGCGCTTGCGGGGCAGGTCGCGGAGTATGTTGCCGCCGCGGGCTTGGAGCTCCGGGGTGTGCACCTGCTCGGCGGTGGTGAAGCCGCGAAGGCCGACGATCGCGGTGTGCGCGAGGTGTGGCGGTGGATCGACGAGGCTGGGCTCGACCGCCATTCGCAGGTGCTGGTGATCGGTGGTGGTGCCGTGCTGGATGCGGTGGGCTTTGCCGCGGCGACCGCCCACCGCGGGGTGAGGTTGGTCCGCCTGCCGACGACCACCTTGTCCCAGGCCGACAGCGGGGTCGGCGTGAAGTGTGCGATCAACGCGTTCGGCAAGAAGAACTGGATCGGTGCCTTTGCCGTGCCGCATGCGGTGCTCAACGACGCGGCGTTCCTCCATCTGCAGGACGAAGAGACGCGGCGCGCGGGGTTGATCGAAGCGGTGAAGGTCGCGTTGGTGAAGGATGCCGTGTTTTTTGATTGGATCGAGGCCCATGCCGACGCGCTTGCCGCGCTCGATGCGGATTTGCTCGAAGAGTGTGTGCAACGATCGGCGCTGCTGCATGCGCGGCACATCGCCGAGGGCGGGGATCCATTCGAAAACGGATCGAGCCGACCGCTCGACTTCGGTCATTGGGCGGCGCACAAACTGGAATCACTCGTTGGTCACGGGTTGTCCCACGCGCATGCCGTATCCGTCGGGATCGCGCTCGACTCGTTGATTTCCACGCATGCCGGATGGTGTTCCGAGTCGCTCACCGGACGCGTGTTGCGTCTGCTTGCCACGTTGCGCCTGCCGCTGGTCCATCCGGCCCTGCGCTGGACTGACGACGCGGGCCGCCTGCGGGTGCTCGAGGGCATCGACGAATTCCGCCAGCATCTCGGCGGCCCGCTCACCGTGATGATGCTGCGTGCGGCCGGCCGCGGCATCGATGTGCACGAACTTGACGGTGATCTGGTTTCGCGGTGTGTCGGTGAATTGGAGCGCCGGGCCGAGGCGCTCATGGCACGGCCCAGGTGAGCGCCGGTCTCTTTGTGCGCGACTTTTCCCGGTTTTCTGGGTTGGATCCGGTTGCGGATGATGGTGCTTTTTTGCTTTCGCCCGCCTCCATCGATGCGCGCGATTGTTTCATGCTTGTTCCTGCTGTCGCTCTCGGCATCGGCGGCCCGGCTCACCGTGCGGATCGATCATTCGTGGAATGGAGCGCCGTTCGGGGCCGGGATGGTGCCGGGATCGATGGGCGAGACGCACGTATCGGTGATGCGCCTGTGCTACCTGCTATCGCAAATCCAGTTGCGGCGTGAATCGGGCGAATGGATCCGCGCGGGCGACTGGGTCGAATTCGTGGATCCGATGGCCGATCGCACGCGCTTCACGCTCGACGGGATTCCCGACGGATCCTACGATGCGATCCGATTCGACCTTGGGCTGGATCCCGCGACGGATGCGAGTGATCCGGCTCGGCGGCCGCCCGGTCATCCGCTGCATCCGGACGTCAACGGTCTGCACTGGAGCTGGCGCGGCGGCTATGTCTTTCTGGCGGCCGAGGGGCTGTGGGAGCAATCGAAGGAAACCAGCGGCGGCTGGTCGTATCATTTGGCGGGCGAGGATTATCGCGGCACCGTCGAAGTTGCGGTGCGGTTCGATCTCGCCGAACCGAAAGAGCTGGTGTTGGCATTCGATGCCGCGCGGTTGTTCGATGCGGTTTATCCGATCGATCCGGCGGCGACGGCGGTGACGCATTCACTGAACGACGACGGTCTGGCATCGAGGATCACGGACAACGCACTGCGGGCGTTTTCCTTGGTCGGTGTCGGGCCCGGATCCCGATCGGAGCCGCCTGTGCCGCGCAATGCTTCGGCCGTGTCTCCGCCTGCCGTGCTCGAGAGCCGAATTCCCGCGCATTTTCCCGCAGCCGCCTGGCCTGCGGACCATCCGCCCACCGCCGCCGGCATGGCATTGGGCGAGCGGTTGTTTCGCGATCCCTTGCTTTCCGTCAACGGGCTTCAGTCCTGTTCGACCTGCCATCAGGACGCCCGTGCGTTGTCCGACGCGCGCAGGTTCAGCATCGGCGCGGAAGGGCGCGCGGGCCGACGCAACGCAATGCCGTTGTTCAACCTCGCCTGGAAACCTTCGTTCTTCTGGGACGGCCGGTCGCCCTCGTTGCGCGAGCAGGTGCTCCACCCGATCCGCGATCCGGACGAAATGAACGAGTCGCCCGACCGCGTTGTGGAAAAGCTCAAGAACGCTCCGGGATATGCCGATGCGTTTGCCAGTGCATTCGGCGATGCAGGCATCAGTCTCGGGACGCTCGCCATCGCGCTCGAGCAGTTCCTGCTCACGCGGATTTCCGGTGATGCGAGAATCGACAAGGCGCTCGCGGATTTCTCGCAGCTCACCGAAAGCGAGGCGCGCGGCTTCGTGTTGTTTTTTTCCGAAAGCGATCCCGGGCGCGGCATGCGCGGGGCGGATTGCTTCCATTGCCACGGTGGCGCGCACTTCACCAACCACCAGTTTGCGAACAACGGCCTCGATGCCGACGAGGACCGCGCCGACCAAGGGCGTTTCACCGCGACCGGCAAGACGTGGGACCGCGGGCGCTTCATGGTCCCCTCGCTGCGAAACGTCGCGCTCACGGCACCGTACATGCACGACGGGCGTTTCGCGACGATCGAAGAAGTGATCGTCCACTACAACTCAGAGTTGAAGCCATCGGCGACTCTCGATCCGAACCTTGCCCGCCATCGGGCCCAGGGCGGACTCGGGCTGTCGGAGCGCGATCAGGCCGACCTCGCGGCGTTCCTGCGCAGCCTGACGGGTGAAAGCGCCACCCGCGGCGGTCCTTGAGTGCGATCCGCAAATATCCGTGTGTTCCGATTCAGTCGGAATTTTCGAGCTTTGGCTTGATTTCCCGTGTTGATCGGATTCGATCGACATCATGACCACGCGACGAATTTGGCTTCACCTGTGGATGCTTCCGTTGTTCTCGATGGGCGTGCACGCCGCGATCTCGCTGCAGACGGACAGTTCGGTGTCGATGCCCGCGGATCTCGAAGGGCCAGCCAAGCCGGCAATGGAGGCGTTCCAGTCGGGTAGTCACATCAAGGCGATCGAGTTGGCCAAGCCGCTTGCCGAGCAGGGAAATGCCGAGGCGCTCTACCTGCTGGGATTTGCGCACGAGTCGGGTCAGGGAGTCGAGCCGTCGCGCGAGAAGGCGCTTGATTACTATCGCAAAGCCGCCGCCGGAAAACACAAGGACGCGGTGTACCGGATGTCGTTCATCCTGCTGGCGTCGCAGGACCTCAAGGAGCGCGATCAGGCGAGGCAGGCGCTCGAAACGGCGGCGAAAGACGACCCCGAGGTGGCGGCGCGCATTCTCGGGGAAGCCTATCTGCGCGGCATGCTCACCTCAAAGCCGGATTCGGAGAAGGCGGTGTTCTGGTGGGGTCGTGCGGCCGACGCAGGCGACACCTTGTCGATGATCCTGCTGGCGCGTTTTTACGAAGGGCAATTCGGTTTCCCGCAATCGAAGGATTCCGACAAGGCGCTGACCTCGTACTCGCGTGCGGCCGGTCTGGGCAATTCCGGGGCGATGGCGGTGCTCGGCTCGCGCCTCCTCAGCGGTACGGAGAAATCCCGCGACGAACGCAAGGGACGCGAGTGGCTGAAGAAAGCGCTCGATGCCGGTGAGTCTTCCGCGCACCTGGTCCTCGGCGACTATGAGGAATTCGTGAAGAAGGACATGGCGGCGGCGTTCGCCGCCTACAGCCGGGGCAGTGATGCCGGGCAGGTCGACTGCATCCTGCGTCTCGCGGATTTCCATCTTCAAGGCAAGGGCACTCCCAAGAACGAGGAGAAAGGCAACGAACTGCTGCGCAAGGCGGCGGAGTCCGGTCACCCGATCGCCAACCTGCGCATGGCGGCGGCCTGCTTCAGCGGCGAGAAGCCCGCAGCCGACAAGCTGGTCACCGGCTACGGACATCTCGTGACCGCCGCAAACGCGAATTTCGGACAAGCGCAGAACGAACTCGGCTTGCTATATCTCTCCGGCAAGCTCGGTGCTACCGACGCGTCCGCCGGTGTCGCCTGGCTCACCCGCGCGGCCCAGGGTGGCAACCCCCAGGCACAAAACAACCTCGCGGCATTGCACGAGACCGGCCTCGCCGGACTGCCCAAGAACCTGGAACAAGCGATCCAACTCTACTCTTTGGCCGCCAACCAAGGTCATGGACCCGCCACTCACGCGCTTGCCCGGCTGGTCAACGAAGGCATGGGCACGCAGTCCGACCCGGTGAAGGCATGGGTGCTCGCCACCGTCGCATCCGAGCGCGGCGAGAAGGAGGCCAAGTCATTGGCGCGCAGAATCATCGACCAGCTCGACGAAAAACAGCGCGCCGACGCGCTGCGACAACTTGAGGAACTCAAGTTCGGCAAAAAAGCGGCCGAGGCAGTGCCCGATGTCGGACCCGAACCAGTGAATCCCGCGAAGCCGCCGCAGATCCGCAAGTAAGGAGTTGCCCGGAGGCGGTCGGACATCACACTGGTTGCGTGAACGTGCTCGTCACCGCCGGCCCCACACGTGAGGCCATCGATCCCGTCCGCTACCTCACGAACCGTTCGTCGGGCAAGATGGGCTACGAGATCGCCGCGGCATTCGCACGCGAAGGTCATGCGGTGCTGCTGGTCTCCGGGCCGACCGCGCTCGACTTGCCCGAGGGCGTCGATTTCCTTCCCGTCGAAAGCGCCGCCGAAATGCACGACGCTGTGTCGCGCCAAATCGGGCGCATGCGGATCGCGGTGTTTGCCGCGGCCGTGGCCGACTACCGGCCGCTGCGTGTCGCCGACGGCAAGATCAAGAAATCAAAGCAGCCGCTGACGCTCGAACTCGAGCCGACTCCGGACATCCTCGGCAGCGCGCGCACGGAGTTCGGATTTCGCGGCACGTTGGTCGGCTTTGCCGCGGAAACCTCCGATCTCGAGGCGCAGGCCCGCGACAAGCTGGTGCGCAAGGGATGCGACCTCGTCGTCGCCAACGACGTCTCGCAGCCTGGGATCGGCTTCGACTCCGACGTCAACGAGGTCCTGCTCGTCCGCCCCGACCGCATCGAGCCGCTGCCCCGCGCGTCGAAACACGAACTGGCCCGCACCTTGGTTCGCATCATGCTCGAGATTCACCACGAAAAAACGAATGTTGCGAATCCGTCGTGCACTTCCGACTGATCCACGATGTCCACCGCTCTTACCCGCATGTCCACGACTGATCTTGAACTTGCCGTCCGCGCCGCCCGTGAGGCGGGCGCTCTCCTCAAACACCACTTCGGCCGCGATGCCAAGGTGGATGAAGCCAGTCACCACGACATCAAGCTGGCGCTCGACAAGGAGTCGCAACAGCTCATCACGCGCATTCTGCTCGAGGACCGTCCCGACGACGCGCTCTACGGCGAAGAGGGAATCGCCGGCAACCAGCAGTCGCCGCGCCAGTGGATCGTCGATCCGATCGACGGCACGGTGAATTTCTACTATGGCATCCCGCACTTCTGCGTGTCGATCGCGTTGCGCGTCGGCGACGACGTCGTGCTCGGCGTGATCCACGACCCGATGGTCGGCGAAACATGGACCGTCGAACGAGGCGGTCCCGCCATGCTCGACGGCAGGCCGGTCCGCGCCAGCGCGCGCGACACCCTTGAGGAGTCGATTCTGTTCGTCGGCTGCGGCAAGGACGAGGAGGCGCTGCGCACCGGCATCGAGCGGTTCCGCCGCGCCTCGGTGCGCGCCCGCAAGATGCGCATGATGGGGTCCGCCGCGCTCGGCATGGCCTACATCGCCTGTGGCCGGCTCGACGCCTACGTCGAGTCGCGCATTTCGCTGTGGGACATCGCCGCCGGCCGCCTGCTCGTCGAAGCCGCCGGGGGCAGGGTGGAGCTGACCCCGGTCCCATCATCGCCCGATGCCTGGTCGATTATCGCGACCAATGGCCGCATCCCGATCGGCGAGATCCTGTAGCCCGGCATCGTCCGGCATTCGTTCGCGGACTGCTCCTGGTGCCTGTCGCCTGTCGCGATGCCCGAGGTTGCCTGCGGCTCCCTGCGGTCATTTGTTCCTTGGCCCGAAGGCGACCCGAACTCCGTAGCCTTGATGCTGGGCTGGATTGGAAAAACTCAAGAATTTCGGCTATTTTTCGCTGATTTGCAGATAAAGGGACAGACCCTTTATCGTTTTTACGGGGCTTTCCTGGATGCCCGAGAGTGGGGCGCTGGCTGCCATCATGATCGGATTTCCAGATAAAAGGTCTGTCCTTTTATCTGTGTCCCCTTTATCTGAACACGCCGTTGATTTTGACTGGGTTTGGCCATCTCGCGTCGAATGGAATGGGAGCCCTCGGTTGGGCACCGGATCACGAGGGCACGGCCGCCGATTCGGCCTGCATGGGAGCGCGGGGGGGGCGCAATCGTTTTTCCGGTTCTGCCCGCCCGGATCTTCCCGGAAAGCGGTCGCACCACAACCGTCCGCGCCGCGCTCAGGGCGCGGCGGCGGCGGCTTCGGCACGGGTCTCGGTCGCCAGCACGTCGCTGCGCAGGTCACCGCCCTTGCGGCGGCTCCACCACAGGACGATCGGCGAGGCGACGAACACCGATGAGTAGGTGCCGACGACCAGTCCGATGAGGATCATCACCGAGAAATCGCGCAGGCTCGATCCGCCAAACAACGAAAGGATCGAGACGGTGATGATCGTGGTCATCGAGGTGAGCAAGGTGCGCGAGAGCGTCGCGTTGATCGCCTCGTTCATGATCGAGAGGGTCGACCCTTGGCGGACGAGCAGGTTTTCGCGGATGCGGTCGAAGATGACGATGGTGTCGTTGATCGAGTAGCCGGCGATGGTGAGGATGGCGCCGACATGGATGAGCGACAGCTCGCCGCCGAGCAGGACGACGATTCCGATGGAGATGATCACGTCGTGGAGGATTGCGACGAAGCCGCCGAGTGCGAACGAGAATTCGAAGCGGGCGGTGATGTAGAGCAGGATGCCGATGAGGCCGATGACGAGCGCGATGAGCGAGTCCTTGAGAAAGGTGCCGCCGATGAGCGGGGAGACTTCCTCCTTGCTGGTGTCGATGACGTAGTCCGGCGTACCGTCGGCGCGAAGTTCGGCCTTGGTTTGGCCCAGAGCGGGGATGGTTTCGCGCAGTTTCGCGACGATGGACTCCGCGTCGCGCGTGTCGCAGCGGATGGTGAGCAGCGTGCCGGTGGCCGGGTTGCCCTGCTCCTGCGGGTAGGCAACCTTCGACAGCGTGAGCGTCTGCAGTGCCTTTTCGACATCGGCGAGCGGGATTTCGGTGTCTTTGCCGAGCTGGAACTGGACGAGTGTGCCGCCGGTGAAGTCGACGCCGAATGCGCGTTCCTGACGCACGCCGAAGGCGGCCAGCGACAGCAGGACGAGGGCCACCGAGAGGACGGCGCAGGCGCGGCCCTTGCCGAGGAAGTCGAAGCGGGTGGTGCCGATCGGGTTGAAGAACGAGAGTTGTTTCAGGACACCCAGATCGGTGCCCCAGCGGAACAGCACGCGGGTGACGAGGATCGCCGAGAACAGCGAGGCGACGATGCCGATCGTGAGGGTGACGGCGAATCCCTTGATGCTGCCGCTGCCGAGCCAGAAGAGGATGATCGCGGTGATGAGCGAGGTGAAGTTCGAGTCGAAGATCGCGGTGAACGCCTTTTCGTAAGCGGCGGCGATCGCGTTCTTGAGCGACTTACCTCCTTCGATCTCCTCGCGCAGGCGCTCGTAGATCAGGACGTTGGCGTCCACTGCCATGCCGATGGTCAGGATCATGCCCGCGATGCCCGGCAGCGAGAACGTGAAGCCGAACATCGCCATCACGCCGAAAAGGACCACCGAGTTCACGACCAGGCCGACCAGCGCGACGATGCCCGCCAACCGGTAGTAAAGAAGCACGAAGACGAAGGTGATCGAGAGGCCGATCAGTCCGGCCCAGACACCCTGCTCGACCACCGCCTTGCCAAGCGTGGGCGAGACGTTGCGGAACTCATCGACCACCAGCGCGTTCTCCAGCGGATTCATCAACGCATTGGCGAGATTCTGGACCTCGCCCTTCTCGCGCAGGCCCTCGATGATGAATTGCTTGCCGAGCGGTACTTGGTTGACCACTGGGGCGCTGATCACCTCGCCGTCGAGGACGATGGCGATGCGGTCGCGTCCCGGTCTCATGTTCTGGGTGAGCGCGATCATCTTGTCCGTGCCCGCATTGTTGAGCGTGATGGCCACGGCATCGGCTTGCTGGGGCGAGGGCACGGCATCGGCGATGTCGGATCCGCCCAACGCCATGCGCCGGTTGAGCAGGATCGGCTGGCCCGGCAGCTCCTTGCCTTCTTCGTTTTTGATTTTGTATTCGTAGGCCCGGTAGCCGGGGACGATTTCGTCGCCGTCCTTCACGCGCTGGGCGAGGGATTTGTTCTCGATGACCTCGTCGTTGCGCGGGCTGACCTCGCGCAGTTCGAGCTTGGCGACTTTTTCCAGCGTTTTGCGGAGGTTCTCGGATTCCTCTGGCTCGATGCCGGGCATCTGCACTTCGATCTTGTCCGCGCCTTGGCGGGCGATCATCGGCTCCGCCGTGCCGAGCGCGTTGAGGCGTTTTTCGATCACGAGGATCGCCTGATCGACCTGCTGCGGGGTCACCGGCATGAATCCGCCGCCATCGGCCTCGCGTGGCTGGACGCGCAAGGTGAACGACGAACCACCGCGGATGTCGATGCCGCCCTTGAGACGTCCCTGCTTCACGATGCCGCCATCAAGGCGTTCATCTGTGAGCGGGGTGGCCGCCAGCACGCACAGGCCGCAGACGCCCAGCAGGAGCACGCTGCCGATGTTGCGCTTGCGGCGCTCGATGTCGGTGGCGAAGTACCAGAAGAACAGCACCAGCAGCAGCATGCCGGTGAGGAAGACGGCCAAGGGGTCTTCAAGCAGTGAAGTGACAGCGGACATGGCGGGGATGGATGGGGGTGAACGGGGGGCGGTCGCGCCGGAACATCAACATCAGTCCTTCTTGTGGACTGCGGCGATCGCGGGTTTATCGAATTCGATCATCGTGCCCTCGGCGACTTTGACGACCACCGTCTGTTCCTTGACGTGGTGGACGATGCCGTGAATGCCGGCGGTGGTGACGACCTTGTCGCCGGTCTGTAGCGCGGCGATGCGGGCGGCTTGTTCCTTGCGCTGGCGTTGTTGCGGCCGGATCAGCAGGAAATAGAACATCACGATCATCAGGCCCATCATCACCAGTGGACTGCCAAGCAGGCCGCCGGGAGGTGGAGTCTGGGATTGGGCGAGCACGAGGGCGGGGATCATGGAGGCGGTCATGGAGTGGAGGGGGAGGTCAGGGATGCTGGTCCGGTTGGTAGCGCCGGAGGAAGGAATCCTTGAATTCCGTGAAGTTTCCGGCGGCGATGGCCTCGCGCGCACCCGCGACGAGGCGCAGGTAGAAATGCAGATTGTGGAAGGAAAGCAATCGCAAACCGAGGATTTCGCCCGCGTGGAAGAGGTGCCGGAGGTAGGCCCGGGAGAAGCCGGCGACATGTGGATGCGCGCATTCGCAAAGCGGCCGGGGATCCCGGGCGTGGATCTGATTGCGGATGTGCAGCGGGCCGTCGAGCGTGAACGCCATGCCGTGGCGTGCGACTCGTGTAGGCATGACGCAATCAAAAAGATCAACTCCGCGGGCGATCATCTCCAGAATCTGCGGCGGTGTGCCGAGTCCCATCGCGTAGCGGGGTTTGGTTTCGGGCAGGAAAGGGACGCTGTGTTCGATGGCGCGGAACATTTCCTCTTCCGGCTCGCCCACCGAGACGCCGCCGATCGCGTAGCCGTCGAGGTCGAGGTCGACCAATCCGCGCGCCGATTGCTCGCGCAGTTCGGCGTAGACCGAGCCTTGCACGATGCCGAAGTGGTGTTGGCGTCCATCACCCGACCTCGGTTGGTGAGTGTGGATCCAGTCCTTGCAGCGCGTGGCCCAGCGCTGGGTGAGTTCGAGCGACCGGGCGGCGTAGGCCTTGTCGCACGGGTAGGGCGGGCATTCGTCGAACAGCATGGCGACGTCCGAGCCGAGCGCCGCTTGGATTTCCATGCTGAGTTCCGGGGTGAGCAGCAGGCGGGTGCCGTCGAGATGGCTTTGGAAGCGCACCCCCTCCTCGCTGATCTTGCGCAATTTCGCCAGCGACCAGACTTGGAAGCCGCCGGAGTCGGTGAGGATGGGCCGCCGCCAATTGGCGAAGCGGTGGAGTCTGCCGAGCTGGCGGATCGTCTCGTGTCCCGGCCGCAGCCACAGGTGATAGGTGTTGCCCAGGATGATCCGCGCATCCAGCAGTTCCAGCTCGGCGGGGTGGAGGGTCTTGACCGACCCCTGGGTGCCCACCGGCATGAACATCGGGGTATCGACCGTGCCATGGGGCAGTTCGAGCCGGCCGAGGCGGGCGCGCGAGCGCGGGTCGGTCTGGAGCAGGGTGAAGGACACGGCGGGAGTGCCGGGGCATAGGGCTTGGGTCAGATCCGGCCAAGCCAAATTGACGCCGACCGGGGTGATCCGGGGTTTGTTGGAAGAAAATCCGTTTTTTGAGACGAATTTTTGAATCAAATCCGCTGGATTTCGTCGGAACTTCGGGCATCTTCAAGTCCGGCAAGACCGCTTGGCGATACTTTCCGCATCCTGCGGGGTTTCATCAGGCCCGACCCAAACCAAACCAACCAAACCACATCATGAAACGCATCATCAGTTCGTTCTGCATTTCGCTGTTCATCGCGCCGTTCGCCCTTGCGGACGACTGCGGCAAAGGCAAGTGCGACAAGGAAAAACAAGAGGAAACCATCGTGCTTTCCGCCCAGTGCGGTTGCGGCGATGAGTGTGTCGCCAAAAAAGGCGAAGACTGCGCCAAGTGCGAGTGCAAGCCGGAGAAGCAGGCGGTGATCGCCAGCGACTGCGGCAAGTGCAAGAAGAAGAAAGACGAGGAGTGCGACGAGGGCACCGTGCTCGCCGGTGGCAAGTGCAAGAAGAAGAAGGACTGCGGGGAAGAAGAGTGCGATGAAGGCACCGTGCTTGCCGACAAGTGCAAGGAGAAAGACGGCGACTGCGACAAGGAGAAGGAAGAGACGCTCCTTGCTGGCAAGTGCAAGAAGAAGAAGGATTGTGGCGAAGAAGAATGCGAAGAAGGCACCGTACTCGCCGGCAAGTGCAAAAAAAAGAAGGACTGCGACGAAGGTGAGTGCGACGAGGGTACCGTGCTTGCATGATCCGTGTTTTTCACTGATTCGATTTTCAAAAACCGCCGGATGCCCTCCGGCGGTTTTTTGTCATCGATGATTCGGAAAGGGCTTGCGATGTCAGCCTCGCCTTCGCTTGAGATCTCCGGTGATTGACCTCCTAGCACGATCCGGTGCAGGATTCGTTGTGACGATGGATGTGGTGTGCGGGGTGATTCTGGATTCGTCGGGCCGCCTGCTTGCCTGTCGTCGGCCGCGAGGCAAAGTCCTGGCCGGACGTTGGGAATTTCCCGGCGGCAAGGTCGATCCCGGCGAAACACCCGAGGAGGCCTTGGTCCGCGAGCTGCGCGAAGAACTCGCGATTGAAGTCGAGGTTGGCGAGGCGTTGTCTCCGGTGAAGTGGAGCTACCCTTGGGCGGAGGTCCGCCTGATGCCGTTCCATTGTCGTGTCATCGATGGCATGCCGCAGGCGCTCGAGCACGAGGAGTTGCGCTGGTGTGATGCGGGCGAATCCCGTCGGCTCGACTGGGTGCCCGCCGATCTTCCGGTGTTGGCGGAGTTGGGATTCCCGGGTTTCGACGGTTGATGTCCCGGTGCAAAAAAAGGAAGCGGCCCGATCGACGATCCCTTGGGAAAAACCCAAAAACCCAGAAGGACGTTCAATCGGGCCGCTCTTGTCTTGCGACGCCCGAAAGAAAGCATCGGACCGCGTTTGCGTCAAAAAATTTTTTCCAAAAAAGCGGCAGGATCTTCATCGCGACGGATCTTTTTCCGTTGCGCGTTTTCCTTCATTCGTTGCCGGGCCGACGGCGCAGCGCCTTCTTCACCGCCAGACGTCGCTTGTCTTCGATCGAGCGCGATTTCGATCGTCTCGATCGCGGGCGTTGTTGCCGACGCATCTTCTCGATGGCCTGGGTGCGTGCCACGGCAAGCCCATCGCGGATTCGTTCGATTTGCTCGCACAACTCGCGGCGTGCGAGATAGCGGTTCAGTTCGCGCGAGCGGTCGATCTGGCACTTCACGCAAACACCGCTCGGCAGGTGTTTGAGAAACACGCAGTTGTTCGTCTTGTTGATCTTCTGTCCGCCCGCACCGGACCCGCGCACGAATTTCTCGAGCAGCATCTGCTCGTTGATCCCGAGGGCCGCCATGCGGCGCGCCAACTCGTCGATCTTTTCCGGTGTGACGGGGAATGACATGGATCGAGTTTCAAGTTTGAAGTATTCGGTTTCAAGCGAAGAGGCACGAGACCGGGTGGTGGTGGGTTGAAGCCGAATGTCTGTTGGGATCAAGGGCCGCTGAAATGGATCGAATCGTGAAGAAATCTCTGTTTTTGCTTGAATTCCTGCCTGTAGTGTAGCAGTTCCCGACGTACCTCACTCACTCATGAAAACCCGTACCATCATCATCACGTCGGCAACATTGCTTTCCGCCGCCCGACTCCTGCACGCGGCATCCGTCGCGAACGACAACGCCTCCAACTACACCAACGGCTGGAGCAACGGATTGAACGGCGGCTCGGGATTCTCAGCTTGGACGATCAACGCGACCCAGGGAACGGGTTCTGCCGTGGCATTCATCGGCGAACCCGCGTTCGCAATTCCGCACGCGTGATCTGCGAGGGGGCGTCGATCAATCGGCGTCCTTGCCTCAATCTGCCAAAAAATCGCCTTGATTCCGATTTTACATCCATTATTATACCTTTATGGATTTTGAGTTCGACGAGGCAAAGTCACAGATCAACGCTGAAAAGCATGGGATTGACTTCTCGGAGGCTCAACTCCTGTGGCGCGATGAGCGTCGTCTCGTGGTTGAGGCTCGGAGTGAGACTGAACCACGGTTCGCCATCATCGCTTCCCACGCAGGAAAGCTGTGGACAGCAATTTTCACAGTAAGAGAAGACAGAATTCGAATCATATCAGCAAGGAGATCACGCCATGGTGAAGAAGAAGGATACTTTAACAGCTAGGGAACTAGATCGCCGCTTTGATGCCGGTGAGGATATTTCTGCGTACCTTGACTGGAGCAAGGCGAAGCGTCCTGGCCTTGAGCAGCGTCGTGTGAATGTCGATCTTCCGAATTGGATGATCACATCGCTCGATCGAGAGGCGAAGCGAGTCGGAGTGACTCGCCAATCGATTGTCAAAGTCTGGCTCGCAGAAAGAATCAAAGCAGAACAAGCCCCGCCATCCAACCACTAGGAGACGTTCTGTTTCGATGATTTCTGGTATCTACAACATCAGCCCCGTGAGTGGGATTCGCCCCCGCTCCTAGTGGCGGATGTTTACACGTTGTGCCCCAGAAAAAGGAAATGAAAATGACTAACAACCGTAACATCGACCAGCTTCAAAAGAATGCTGTGAGGTGGCCAGGGCACCGATCCGCCGGAGTTACGCATGTCCCGCCGGACGAGTGCATGAGCCGTCACCGGGCAATTTTGGACTGCCGACCGGACGCCGATCCTAGGAGTGCAATTTCAAAAGTGGGACACGCTTTAGGACACAGTCCTTGGCCCCCGGGCTCGCAAATCCTTGAAAATCAAGGTGGTGCGCGCTGCAGGGTTCGAACCTGCGACCCCATCCGTGTGAAGGATGTGCTCTACCACTGAGCTAAGCGCGCCGGAAAAACGGGTCGGGATGGTGGCGGTTGGGCGCGGGCTTGGCAAGCCGATTCGTGATCATCGAGCGCGGATCCGTTTCGGGAGCAGCCCACCCGAGGGTTACTCGCGGACGAGTTCGCCGCAATGGGCCGCGAATCCCGCACCGAACGAACTCATCCAAATGCGGCGCGTCGCGGGAGTGAGTCCGTGTTCGACCGCGGCGAGCACGCTCGGACTGCTGAGGTTGCCATGGTTTCTCAGGATGGCGCGGCTGGAATCGAGGCAGGCCGAGGGAATCGCCTTTCCGATGGCATCGAGCACATCGCGTCCGCCGGTGTGGGTGGCGATGAGGTCGGGCTCCATGCTTCGTTGCGCGTGCAGTTGCGCGACCGCCTCCGCGGCCAGAGCGGGGACATCGCGGTGAAGCTGGTTCTTGAGTCGTCCGTCGGCATTGACGAAGCGGATTTTTTCGCGGTGTTGCGGCTGATGGATCGTGCGAAATCCGCCGAAGCGGAATTGTCCGCCGAGGTCGCGACCTCGCCACAAGGCGGCGGCCGCGCCGTCGCCGAACAGGCAGAGGCTCACCAACACGCCGGGTTCGTCGTTGAGATAGAATGCCGCCGAGCAGACTTCGACCGCGACGGTCGCAACCAGCGCATCGGGCCGTGCCGCCAGCACGCCGCGCGCCGCCTCGAGCATCGGCAATGCCGCGCCGCAGCCGAGTCCGAGCAAATCCTGGAGGAACGCGCCACCATCCAGGCCGAGCCGCTCCGCGACGTGGCTGGTGAGCCCCGGGCAGAGGTATCCCGTGCAAGTGCAGACGAGCAGCGCGTCGATTTCCTTCGGCAGCACCTCCGCTTGACCGCACGCTTGGTCGAGCGCGGTGGCCGCCAGCCGCGGCGCGTGCGTTTCGAAGATGCCGTGGAGTTCGCCCGCGCCGCTTTCGAAGACCTGCTCGAGATCGGGCGAGCAGAAAGATCGTTGCGAGATGCCCGAATCGCCGTTCAGAATGCGTTGGAGGAGACGGCGCGACGAGGGTTTGAGCCGGCCGAACGCTTCGGATCCGGTCAGCGCGGTCAAGCAGTCGCTCTGGCTGAACGCATGGGGAGGGAACGCGGTGGCCAAGGATTGCAGGAACATCATCGCACAAGGGGGAGCAGGCTTTGGAAGGGAATGCAATGCCGCCTTGCAAGCAGCAGGGTGAACCGCAGGGCGGATGGTCGTGTGATCCACCCGTGAAGGACGCGCGCCATCCTCATGCGTTTGCGGAACCGGCGCAACTGCGACATTGCGCAGCGTGCGGCCGCCGCATGCCAGTCGCAGTCGCCGCGCGCGTGATCGAGGCAGGGATCCAGCGCGCATTCTGCGGATTCGAAAGCCATCGACATCCCGTTGCCGGTGAATGGCGGGATCATGAACGCGGCGTCGCCGATGGAGAACTCCGGTCCGGCTTGGACGCCAGGGAGGAATCCGGCGACACCGCAGAAACTGCCGTCGACGAATTCGGCGTCACGCAGCCGCGCGACGAGCGAATGCAGTCCGCCCGATTCCAGCACGCGCATCAGCAGTTCCGGTCCCTTGGCACCGCGCACCGCGTCGCTGCGGAACAATCCGCACAGGTTCACCGTTTCGGGATCGACGCGCGCCAGTCCGGCATAGCCGACCGGTGAGAGAAACATCTCGAGGTCGTGAGTCGTCGGCATGCTGCGGAAGTGGGCTTTCAATCCAATCCACGGGCCTGGGGTGCGCGGTCGGCCTGCCGCCCACACGGTGCCCGGTTGCGGTTGCAGGCGCGATCCGGTGACGAGCACGCCGCCGGCCGATTCGAATTCACGGCGCAACGTGTCATCGAGCCGCCAGCGCGAAATGCCGATGCCCTCGACCCGCTGGGTGGCCACGACACCGCGTCCGTCGTTCCAGCTCGCGGTGGAAAGCGGCATGCCCTCGTCGAGCAAGTGGCGGATACCGAGGCGATCGAGTGTTTCCCGTTTCACACCGCTGATGAATTCGCCACAGACGCGGTGGCGCGGATACGTGAGGGCTTCGTGAAGTTCCACGGCGACTCCGCGCCGCGCCAATGCCACGCCGAGCGACAAGCCCGCCAACCCGCCACCGGCGATGCGCAAGGGTCGTTTCATCGTTGCGTCGCGTGGAATCGCAGGATGCCGCGCAGGGTTGCGTGTTCGTGGATTCGCCAGGATCCGCGGTCCAGTGCCAGGAGGTCGGCCAACTCGCCTGGCACGAAGCCGGCGCGAATGCTCGCGGGCATGTCGTGCCGTGTGACGGGGCCGACAAACGGCGCGGCGATCATCGAGCAGATCAGTGGCGTGCGCGATCTCAACGGCTCGCAGAAGATCAGCGATGAACAACCGCGCATCAAACCGCCGAGGACGCGCAGTGCCTCCGTATCGAAGTGATGCAGCACCAGGCTTGCCACACAGACTCCGCCGCGCATGGCGTCGGCGGATTCAAACAAGTTTCCTTCGATCCAGCGGATTCCGTGGTCGATGCCCGCGGGTTTCGGATTCAGATCGATGCCGGTCACCCGGGTGTCCGGCAACGCGGCTTGCAGTTGCGAACACAGCCTGCCGTCACCCGCGCCGAGTTCCACCACGCCTGATGCCGCATGTCCATCGGCGGTGACGCGCTTGAGGATCCATCGCGAATTGCCCAGCCAGCGGTCGAGTCGGCGCAGGTCCCGGCGGCTGCGGACTGCCTCGGGATCATCGGGCGGCAACGAATCGAGGAGTTCGGGCTGGACGTTGCGAACCATGCGGGTCCGGCAGCCGCAGCGGGCCGACGGGTTGTGGAAACCGCGGTGGAGCGAGTGACTCATCGAAATGATCCGGCGTGCGCGCGTGGATCCCGATCCATCGGCAACCGCAGATTCATCGCAGTTTAGCGGGGAGGGACGGATTGCAAGCGCGATCGGTGATCGTCCGGGCGGCAAACCAAAAATCATCCTCGCGATTTTCGATCTGCGGTGTTGTCCGGATGTCGGCTCCGGATAAGATTGCGCCCCGATCCGGATCCCGGTGCAGATTTCCAAAGAAACGATTGAGCAAGTGCTGAGCGCGACGGACATCGTCGAGCTGGTCCAGTCGTATCTTCCGCTCAAGCGGGCCGGCGCCCAGTTCCGCGCGAACTGCCCGTTCCATAACGAAAAAACGCCGTCGTTTTATGTCAACCCGGCGCGCCAGTCGTTTCATTGCTTTGGCTGCGGCAAGGGCGGCGACGCGATTTCGTTCGTGCGCGAATATGAAAACCTGCCGTTCACCGACGCGCTTGGCAAACTCGCCCAGCGTGCCGGCGTCCAAATCGTCGAGGAGGCGCACGACCCGTCGGCCGAGCGCGCCCGGCGCAGCCGCGGCCGTTTGCTCGACCTGCACCGCGAGGCGGCGGAGTTTCTTCACGGATTGCTGATAAAGTCGCCCGACGCCGGTCATGCGCGCGAGTATCTGAAATCGCGCGGATTGGGCAGTGAGGTCGCCTCGGGCTGGTCGCTCGGCTGGATGCCGGATCGGGCACCGGTGTTCCTCGACTGGGCGCGTGAGCGCAAGTTCACCGGTCGCGAACTGGTGGATTCCGGGTTGTGCTATCTGCGCGAGGAACAGCGGGCCTCCTCCGGGCTGCGTGTGCGTTTTCGCGACCGGCTGATGTTTCCGATCCGCAACGAGGTGGGCGACGTGATCGCGTTCAGCGGCCGCCAGTTGCGCGAGGATCCGAACAGCGGGAAATACGTCAATTCACCCGAGACCGTGCTGTTCCGCAAATCCAGGGTGCTCTTCGCCCTCGATCGCGCGCGCAAACCGGTGCTGCGCGAAAAGGCGGCGCTTCTTTGCGAAGGACAGCTCGATGTGATCGCCTGCCACGAGGCCGGCATCGACCACGCGCTCGCACCGCTCGGCACCGCATTCACGCGTGACCACGCCTCGCTGTTGCGGCGCTACACGCATGAAGTGATCGTTTGCTACGACGCCGACCGTGCGGGGCTGGCGGCGACCGAGCGCGTGTTCCGCGAGTTGGCACCGGAGGGCCTGGCGGTGCGCGTGGTGGCGATGCCGGACGGGCACGATCCCGACAGCTTCATCCGCACGCACGGTGCCGACGCGTTTCGCGCGCTGCTCAAGCAGGCGGAGGGGTTTTTCGATTTCAAACTGGCGAAGGCCGCCGCGGACGGCCTCCTGGCCGATGCAGCCGGCCGGGCGTCGGCGCTCGGTGATTGCGCGGGATCGCTCGCGCTGATGAGTGACTTCGCGTCACGGGAAAACCAGATCAACGTGGTCTCGGCACGACTCCAGACCTCGGCCAACACGCTGCGTCAGGCGATCGCCCGCCAGCGGTCGAAGCCGACGCGCGCGTCTGCCGTGCCCGATGACGAGGCGTCGGCTCCGCCCACCGAGCCGACGCCACTGCATCGCGTCGTCGCGTTTTGTTGCCAACTGGCCCTGGCCTCGGGCGAGGCCCGCGATTTTCTTGCCGAGCAGTTCGAGACCTTGCATGAGGCGTTGCCGTGGCTGGAGGGGATTCCGTTGCTCGAGTCGATCCTCGCCGCTGCGCCCGACCCGGCGTCGCCCGCATCGGTGAATGCGTTTCTCGCCGCGCTTCCCGACGCCGACCGCCTTGCGCTCACCGCCGATGCGATGGCTGCCGCGCCGATCGATGATCCGGTGAAGTCCGCCGAGCAGACGTTGGCGCTGCTGTCCGGGATCGTGTTGCAGCGGCGCAACGCCGCGGTGAAGGCCGCGCTCAAGGAGCCGGGACTCGACCATCAGCGCATGTTCGAGCTGCTCGAAGAGGCGAAGGAGTTGCGAACACTGCTGCAAGGGATGGAACAACGAATTGAATTTGACGACGAGCTGCCGAAATCGACCTGGCGGCCCAAACCGCCGCCGTGGCGGGGCCGTCGGCGCGACGGTTGACGCCAGTTCAGCACGTTCTTGGCTTGTCCCGGCCGGGGTGCGCGTTTATCTCCGCCCGCGATGCACGCGTTTTCCTACAAAGACGGCTCCCTGCACTGTGAAGAAGTCGATCTCGCCGGACTGGCGGCCGAGCATGGCACGCCGCTGTATGTTTACTCGGCCGGTACGATCGTCGACCATTTCCGTCGGCTCGACGCCGCGCTTGCCGGGGTGGATCACGAGATCGCCTATGCGGTGAAGGCAAACTCGAATCTCTCGGTGCTGCGGTTGTTGGCGAGCGAGGGCGCGGGATTCGACATCGTGTCGGGTGGCGAGTTGTTCCGCGTGATCAAGGCCGGCGGTGATCCGGCGCACTGCACCTTCGCCGGTGTGGGCAAGACCCGCGACGAAATCGTCTATGCGCTCGAGCAGGGGATCTACTCGTTCAATGTCGAGAGCGAGGAGGAGCTGCGCTACCTCGACGAGGTGGCCGGCTCCCTCGGACTCGTCGCGCCTGCGGCGGTTCGCGTCAACCCCAACGTCGACGCGAAGACGCACAAATACATTTCCACCGGAAAATCGGAAAACAAGTTCGGTGTGGATTTTGAACGCATCTCCGCGCTTTACGAACGGGCCGCGGCGGAGCTCAAGAACATCCGGCTGCGCGGATTGCAGATGCACATCGGCTCGCAGCTCACGTCGGTGGATCCGTTTGTCGAAGCGGTTGACAAAGTCGCGCCGCTCGCCGCGGAACTCAAACGGCTTTACGGCATCGAATTCTGGTCGATCGGCGGCGGCATCGGCATCATCTACAAGGAGTCACTCGAATCCGGGTCGGCCGAATGGTGGGAGGGCAAGGAGGCGGCGGAGCGACCGCTCACCACGGACCTCTACGGAAGCATGCTGGTCCCGCGGCTCAAGGACCTCGGGCTGCGGATCCTGCTCGAGCCCGGGCGCTTCATCGTCGGCAACGCGGGCGTGCTGCTCACCCGCTGCCTTTACGAGAAGAAAGGATCGGCCAAGACCTTCAAGATCGTCGATGCGGGGATGAACGACCTGATCCGTCCGGCGCTCTACGAGGGACACCACGAAATTGTACCGGTCAAGCAGCCTGCGTCAGGCGCTCGCGTCACGGTGGACGTTGTCGGCCCGATCTGCGAGAGCGGCGACTTCTTCTGTCAGGACCGCGAGCTGGACGACTTCCGGCCCGGCGAAACGGTGGCGCTGATGTCCGCGGGCGCCTATGGATTCGTCATGGCCTCGAACTACAACTCGCGTCCGTTGCCGGCGGAGATCCTGGTGGAGGGCGACTCCGCCACCGTCGTGCGCAAGCGGCAGGCGCTCGACGACCTGATCGCCGGGGAATTGTGATTTGCCGACGGGTGCCGCTTGGCTGGAGACCCGTCGGAGCAACCGCTCCCGAGCCACGATGCCCCGGATGATCCATCTCCAGCTTCATTTGTTGGTGCTGTTGTACGCGACCACCGCGATTTTCGGTCATCTGATCACCTTGTCGGCTCCGGCGTTGGTCGTTTGGCGCACCGCTTTCGCCGCCGTCGGTGGTGCGGCGCTGGTGGTCTTCATCCTGCGCCGCCGCCTGATGCCGCCACCGGGGACGATTCCGATGCTGCTCGGCATCGGCTGTCTCGCGGGTTTGCACTGGATGTGTTTCTTCGGCGCGATCAAGCTCGCCAACATCTCGATCTGTCTCGCGGGCCTCGCGACGTCCACGTTCTTCACCGCCTTCACCGAGCCCCTGCTCGAAAAGCGTCCGGTGCGTCCGCTCGAAGTTGGCCTCGGCGTGCTGGTCGTTTGCGGCATCGTGCTCGTCGCGGGCTTCGAGCGCGGCCGTCTCGCCGGCCTGCTGGTGGCCTTGCTCAGCGCGCTGCTCGCGGCGGTGTTTCCCGTGCTCAACCGACGTCTGGTGCGTGGTCACGGGATGAGCCCGCAAGTGATGGTCGTTTGGGAGATGATCGGTGCCTGCGCGGTCTGCCTGCTTTTGTTGCCGTTCTTCGACGGCATCGGCGGATACCTCCGCATGTTCGATTGGAACGGGCTCGACTTCCTGTGGATCCTGATCCTCGCGCTGGCCTGCACCGTGTTCGCGCACGCGTTTCACATCCATCTGCTGCGGCATCTGAGTGCCTACACCTCGAATCTCGCGGTGAATTTCGAGCCTGTTTACGGCATCCTCGCCGCGGCCCTGCTGTTCGGCGAACACCGCCAACTCCACCCCGGTTTCTATCTCGGCACGCTCACCATCCTCGCGGCAAACCTGCTGCATCCGCTGGGCCTGCGCTGGATGGCGCGCCGCAAGCCGGCCGCGTGAGTGATCCGTCAGCCGTCCGCGTTGCCGTCGCCCTTGCCGCCGATCCACTCGCGCCGCTGACGAGAGCGCACCGACAGGATCACCGGAATGCCCGGCGCCGGACGGCCTTCGCGGAAGCAGTTCACCAGATACGATTCGTAGCTCGCGGTGAGGAGCCGCTTGTCGTTGACGAACAGGACGAGCGTCGGCACCGGCACGAGGCTGTAGCGTTCGTTGACCGCTGCCGTGGCGTAGTAGAGCTTGAGCCTGCGCTTGAGCTTGCGGTCGAGCGGCGGCGGGTTCGCCTCGAACGCCTGCTGCAGGATGCGGTTGAGCTGACCGGTGGTCGGCACGTCCTGTGCGGCATCCCGGATCTTCAATGTCTCGCCGAGCACGGCATCCACCGATGTGCGCGTCTTCGCGGAGCAGATCACGAAGGGGGTATCGTGCAGGAAGAACAGCTCGCGGCGCAGGTGTGCGGTCGCCTCGCGCACCCGCGTTTTCGGATCGGCCTTCGGCTGGTAGAGGTCGAATTTATTCAGGACCACCAGGCAGGGTTTT
This sequence comes from Verrucomicrobiota bacterium, assembly GCA_016871685.1. Taxonomy (GTDB): domain Bacteria; phylum Verrucomicrobiota; class Verrucomicrobiia; order Verrucomicrobiales; family Akkermansiaceae; genus Luteolibacter. Next base: position 30,344 of record VHCM01000003.1, on the reverse strand, counting down.
TTCTCCTCGAGGATCACCTGCGCGATCTTGCGGTCCTGCGCGGTGATGCCGGCGGCGAGGTCCACCACCAGCACGCACAGGTCGGAGCGCCGCACGGCCTTGACCGTGCGCATTGCGGAGAACACCTCGACCGAGCTGTCGCGCTTGGATCGCGCCCGCAGGCCGGCGGTGTCGATCAGCGTGAACCGCTCGCTGCGGTAGGCGCAGGGGAGGTCGATCGCGTCGCGCGTGGTGCCGGCGATGTCGGAAACGATCGTGCGCTCGTCCTTGAGGATCGCATTGACCAATGACGATTTGCCCGCGTTGGGTCTGCCGACGATGCAGAGGCGGATGCCGACGCTCTCCGCGGCGACCGCCTCGGCCTCGCGTTGTCGGGCGAGCGGCGAGACGATGCGGTCGATCGACTCGCACAGCCCGGCGATGCCGCGGCCATGCTCGGCCGAGACGGCGATGGTTTCGCAAAACCCGAGTGCGGCGAATTCTCCGGTCGCGCTTTCGTGTTTCGCGTCGTCCACCTTGTTCACCACCAGCAGGACCGGTGCGGTGGCCTTGCGCAGTTTGCGCGCCAGTTCGCGATCGGCCGGCAGCAATCCGTCGCGCCCGTCGACGACGAACAGGATCAGGTCGGCCGCCTGCATCGCGATGTCGGCCTCGACCGTGACGAGTTCCTCGAATCCGTCGCCGGTGTGCCCGCCGATTCCGCCGGTGTCGATGAGCGTGCATAGCGTGGCGGTCGCCGCCGATGGTGCGGTGATGCGGTCTCGCGTGACGCCGGGTTGGTCGTGGACGATGGCGATCCGCCGCCCGGCGAGGCGGTTGAACAGAGCGGACTTCCCGACGTTCGGGCGTCCGACGATGGCGACGGATGGCATGGCGCGGATCAAACGGCGGAACGCGCGCCTGTGCAAGGGTGGAGCGGTGGTGAGGGCCGAATGCGACGCCGTCGACGCGCGAAGCGGATTTTGACAGCTCGCGGCAATGCTGCTATCCACCACGGTGATGCGCCTGTAGCTCAGTTGGATAGAGCACCCGCCTTCTAAGCGGACGGTCGCTGGTTCGAATCCAGCCAGGCGCGCTTCGCGCCCATCATTTCAACGCCCGGAGGGCGCAAATCAGGATGGACGGCGGAGTCAATCCAGCCAGGCGTGCGTTTCGCGGGTCAACCCGGCGCTTGTCACGCGCGGGCCATCGACTAGCCTGCGCTTCGTGGATGCCGATCTGCCTGTTTCGCCGCCCCGCGCGTGGGCCGACATCGATCTCGCGACGCTGCGATCCAATCTGAATGTGGCACGCGAAGCCGGTGGTGCCGATGTGATGGTTGTCGTCAAAGCCGGTGCCTACGGTCACGGGCTTGAGCCCGTTGCCAAAGTCCTGGCGGCCGAGCGCGTCGCGTTTGTCGGAGTGGCCAATGTCGGCGAGGCGCGCCGCATCCGCGATGCGGGCGTGGACACGCGCATCTATCTGCTCGGCGCAACTTGGGCGGAGGAGCGCGCCGAAGTGGTCGCGCGCGACTGGACGCCCTGTCTCTCATCGCTCGAGGAGGCCGCGCACTTCGACCGGCTTGCTACTGCGGCAGGTCGCCGGTTGCGCGTGCATCTCGCAGTGGACACCGGCATGGGCCGCGGCGGGTTTCCCGAGGACGGACTCGACGGGCTGATGGAAGCCCTCGAGTCGTTCCGGCATCTGGAGATCGAGGGAATCGGCTCGCATCTGCCATCGGCTGATGAAGACGAGGAGTTCACGCACGCGCAGATCGACCGCTATCACCGCATTCTCGAGCGGCTCGGCGGTGCCTCCAACTTCCGCTGGAGGCATTTGCTCAACAGTGCGGGATTGCTCGGCTATGATCGGCGACTCTGCAATTTGACCCGGCCGGGATTGATGCTCTACGGCGTGTCGCCATTGCCGCGTCACCAGACGGGACTCCGTCCGGTGATGACGCTCAACTCCCGCGTCACTCTGGTGCGATTGCTCCCTGCGGGCCACGGGGTTTCCTATGGCAGGCAGTTTGTCACGACCCGGCCGACCCGTGTCGCCACCATTGGCATCGGCTATGGCGACGGCTACCCGCGGCATCTCTCGGGAAACGGCGCGCGCGTGCACATCGGCGGACACGACTGCCCGGTGATCGGCCGCGTGACGATGGATCAGATCATGGTGGATGTCACTGATGCGGGCCGGGTGGTCGAGGGCGACAAGGTCGAATTGTTCGGCGCGAACATTCCGGTTCACGAAGTCGCGCAAAAAGCCGGGACCATCGCGTGGGAGATTTTCACCGGCATCACGCCGCGGGTGGCGCGCTGCTACTCCGGAGGATGACGCTGACGATTTCGTAAGGCCGGAAGGCGAGCAGTCCGTCGAGCGGTTCTTGCGTGGTTTCGGCGAGGTTCGTCCGCGTGGCGTGCCATCCCTCCGCAAGTTGCAGTCGCGCTTGTCCCGAGCGGCCCAGCGTTTCGTGAAGCCGCAGGATCCACGAGCCGTCGGCAAGCGGATTGGCCCATGCAGGCACGAGCGAATCGCCATCATCAATGCCGAGCAGTCCGGCATGACCGGTGCGGGTGGCTCTGACGGGAGGCGTGTACAGCAGGTCGGCGAGAGCGGCGGGGGATTCCGTGCGCGGCAGTTCTTGTGCGAAGCGTCCGATCGCATAGCGGATCGTGTGCCGCATGCGGTCGCTGTGCGGGTCGCGGTCCTGCAGCGTGCGATTGCCTTCGTGGAAGATGCCGAAGTACGCACCTGGCTCGCCGCTCACGCGCACCGAGCGCACCAGCGACAGCCCGAGCGTGCCGTCGCGACAGCCCATGCCGTACTTCGCCTCGGTGACGAGCTGGAGTCCCTGCGACTGGTTGTCGTCGCAAACCACCGCCCAGCGGCTGGCAGAGGCTTCGAACATCGCCTCGTCGCGCGGATCACCCGGCTGTTGTCCGCGCAGCACGCTGTTGTAGGGCGAGCCGAAGCGTGCGTGGCGTCCGCGATAGCGCGTCGGAAACACCGCCCGCAGCATCGCATCGCGCTCCTGCCAGTCGATCTCGAGAACCACCTGGACCACCGGATGACGGACGTCGACGAGATACGTCAGCTCGAGCGTGCTGGCTTCGCCAACCTTGCGTCGGAACGTGATGCCGGCCTGGCCGGGCGTGTCGGATGCGGCCGCAACGCACTCGACCGCCGTGTCGAGCCTGCGGCCGAGCGAGAGCGTCTGACGGTCGATGTCCCATGCGGGGTACTTGTGCGGCAGATCGGGGTGGAGCCAGAACTGGTTGAGCGGCGATTCGATTTCCACCGCGGTGCCGTCGATCACGAGGCTCGAAATTTCGCCGTTCTCATTGAGTTCCACGCGAATCCGGTCGCTTTGAATCGACAATCCGACGGTTTCCGGCATCATGAATGGTTGCTTCGGAAGATCGGCGGGATCCACGGCGCACAGCGGGGGAAGGGTCACCAGCGATGGGTGGTTGCCATCATCGATCACTTCCACGCGTGGCAACGGCAACGGGTTGAACCAAGCGCCGCCGGCACCGAGCGTCGAAGTCGTGCGTTGCGCGGACGACACCGCGAGTTGGCGCAGCTCCGGAATTCCCTCCTGATAGACTTCGCGGATGCTGCTGCCCGGAATGTAATCGTGGAACTGGCTGAAGAGCAGGCGCTTCCACGCGTGTGCATCGACCGGACCGAGCCGCATCAGCGCGTGCGCGGCCTCCTCGACCTGCAGCGCGCGCTCGAGTCCGCGGAACGCCGCTTTGAGGTCGCCGTGGGTGGTGAAGGTGCCGCGGTGGTACTCAAGGTACAACTCGCCTTGGTAGTGCGGCAGTCGCGCGCGCGCTTGTTCGAGATCGTCGAAGAAGTCGTCGATGCGTCCCCAGCCGGTGCGCGGCACGCCGCCAAGCTCGGCGAGAAGCCGCGCGCGTTCGCAAATCTCCGGTGTCGCACCGCCGCCGCCGTCGCCGTAGCCGACCGGCTGGAGGAACGCGTTGTGAACGTCGGATTGCAGATACGCACGCGCCGCGGCGCGTCCTTCGGCCGGCGTCGCATCCTGATGGTAGCCGAGTTCCTGGGTCACATGCGTGAGCACCTCGGATCCGTCGGCGCCGCGCCAGATGAAACTGCTGTAGGGAAAGCGGTTGATGTTCGACCAAGTGAGCTTCGTCGTGAAGAAGCGGTCCACTCCGCACTGGCGCATGATCTGCGGCAGGCAGCCGGAATAACCGAACACGTCGGGCAGCCACAGGGTCGTCGAGCTTTCGCCGAGCAGCTCGCGGAACGATTGCTGTCCGACGAGGAACGAGCGCACCAGCGCTTCGCCGCAGGGCAGCAGGTTGTCCATCTCGACGTAGCTCGCGCCCACGCCTTCCCAGCATCCTTGTTTCACCCGGCGGCGCACGGCATCCATCAGCGCCGGGCAAGTGCGTTGGACCGCCTCGTAGGAAGCCGATTGCGAATAGGCGAAACGGAATTCCGGGTAGTCGTCCATCAGCCGGTTCATGCTGGCGAAGGTGTGCCGCGCCTTGAACTCGGCGTTGTCCTCGGGCCACAGCCAGACGAGGTCGATGTGCGCATGGCCGGTGAGCACGCCACGCACCGGCATCGGCGACTCGCGCAGCAACGGCATCGCGCGATCCAGCACGGCGAGAAGCGCGTCCACGCCGCCTGCGTCAAGCGCGTTCACCGCGTCGTCGAGCACGCGCAGCACGCGCCGCAACAGCACGGACACGTTCTCCAGCGGTTTGCGGTGACGACTGCCTTCCTCCATCAGTCCCGCGAACTCGATCGACGGGGTCGCCTCGGATTTCGCCAGATCGTACAAGACGAACATCCGGTTCCACGCCTGCCATGCGGCATCGTTGCGACGCACGATCGACGCCGCCGACAACTCGCTGCCACGCGGACCGGTGCCGGTCGCCCCGGGATACCAGATCGCGCTTTGCAGACACAGGCTTTCCATCCAGCCCTCTGTCGTTCCGTCGGGAAGCCGCACTTGCCGGTGCGCGACGTCGAATCCGTAGTACGGCGTCTCATCGAGAAACAGCGTGCCCTCGCCCTGGTCGTGCCAATGAAGATAGCGCGGTGACGTTCCGGACTCTTCTGGAAACCGCAGATGAAACCATCCGGTTTCGAACAACCGGCCCCACACGAAGGGAAGCGCGACCAGCTCGTAGCTGAGGCGACGCGCGTCGGCGAACGGAACCGCGCCGCGGCGCGATCCGGAAAACGCGACTTCGACCGTCTGCGGATCCTCCCAGATCATCTGCTTGAGGCGGTCGAGCGCATGCACGACACGCGGCGGGGTGAGCTGGAGGAACGGATGATCGGCGGCAAACATGCGCGGATGCTGGATGGCCGCGGGCGGGTCCGCAAGCCGGAGGAGTGAAGAGTGAGGCGGAGCGTCTCGTGTGATCAGCCCCAATCGCACAGAGACTCGACGTAGGCGGCCGATCCGTCGCGCAGCCAGCCGTCGAGCTGCGCGGGGTCCTTGAGTTGCTGACCGCGCAGCCGCGTCACCGCGATGTAGCCGGTGCGCAGATCGGCAAGCCGACTCATGTCGACCCAGAGTTTCTCGAACTGGCATACCGGGAACACGTCCTCCTGACCATGACCCCAGCGTTTTTTCACCTCCTTGAGCGTGATGTAGGTGGGCATGCGTGCGGCGAGCGCCCTCACCGCGGACGCCGTGGTTTCCGCATCGTGAAGGTCGTCGCGGGTGAGGCCGAACACGCCGAGCAGAATGTCGATGTCGATCCAGCAGGTGTTGGTGTTGTAATAGGTGAGCCGGAACTCCTCCTCTTCGCCCGGCATGGCCAGCCCTTCGATGAGCTGCGTCCGCCCGTTGACGCGGGCCAGCCCGCCGCCACGGTCCTCGAGCCGCCGCGTGATGACCTCGAAGCTGAGTCCGGCACCGGATGCGAGGTGGGTGCCGAGCAGCGCCGGGTCGGGATGCATGCCGACTGTGTCGATGTTGTGCATCAACAGCGTGCGCAGTTGCGGCCGGTGGTCGAGCAATGCGGCAAGCGTTCCGTTGAGCAGGAGGTTGGGAACCTCGTACCAGTGGCCGACCGGATGCAGGCACTGCATCGGCAGGTTGTCGGTGTAGTCCGACGCCTCGCCCGTCTGGCGCGCCCAGGCGATGAGCGCGCTGCGCAGGCTGTCGCGCACTTTCTGTTGCTGGATGTCGAGTGCCTGCTGCGGCATCTCCTCCCACGCGAAGCGCAGATCGTTCGCCATCGGCACCATGCGCAGCCCGATCGACCTGCCCTCGGAGAGCATCAGCAGTCCATTGTATCCGAAATCGCCGTGCTGATCGAGAAACCGGCGGGTCGCGTCGTGCGAGAAGTAGCTCGTGGTGAAGACGTGCGGCAACGGCGTGCCGTGCAGGAGCGAGGTGCGCCTGCTCTTGGCGAGGTGGGTTTCGATGAACGAGCGGTGGGTGCCGCCGAGGCGGCAGAACGGATGCAGCGCCTTGACCACGCCGGCTCCCTGCGTCCACCGCGATCCCGCACCCGCGGCGAGCGTGACCACCGCCAGCTCTCCATTGCGCAGCGCTGATTCACCGAGCCGGACGACGGCCTCGGGCGGTGGATCGCCGGTGGTCATGTCGGTGAGGTCGGATGGCCTGACGTCTTCGATCACGGTGGTTGCGGGCAGCCGGTTCTGCGCGAGGCCGATGCGGCCGCTGCGCAGGTCGTCGCGGATCCGTTCGTGCGCGGTGCGGTCGAATCCGTAGCGCTTGAGCAGGTCGGCAAGCGTCGCGCCGTCGGATGCGGCGTCGGACGTGTCGTGCGGAAACATCGCGTCGAAGAGCGACTCGACCATGCCGCCGAGTTCCGGTTGCGTGCGACAGGCGGCGGCGAACCGGTCGAGCTCCGACAGCCGCGCGTCACCGAGCGACCCGCGGTCCATGCGCAACAGCGCGGGGACGGTGTGGCGGTAATACCCCGCGGGCATCAGAGCGTCGGGTCCTTGCAGCAGATCCGCCCAGGTGCCGCGCTCGTTGATCGAAAAATCGTACACCACCGGCTCCATCGCGAATGGCAGCGCCGCCGACAGCAGGCGCTTGGCCTCCGACATGGTCTGCTGCAGGAAGGCCTGGCCTTCCGCCTTGCGCTGCGGAGCGAAGATGAAGCCCATGCCGCCACCCGACATGCCGCCGAGCATCCAGAATCCCCAAAAGTCGCTGCCGAACGCCTCGCGTGTCCGTTGGATCAGCAACTCGGTGTAATGGTTGCTCGCCCATGGAATGATCGCTTGGACAGGTCCTTCGAAGTTATTGGTGGTCGCGTCACCGATCGAGCGCACGTCGCCGGATTTCAACGCGCCGAGAATGTCATCGAGAATCCGGTGCGTCTGCTGTCGTGCCGACCACTCGTTCGTGCCGCGCAGCAGGTGCTTCTCGGTGACCATTTCAAGAATCGGTCCGACGTTTTGCGCCATGCCGCCGTGCACCAGCACCAGCGATTCCTGCAGCCTGCGGCGCGACTCCGCGGGAACCTCGTCTTCGCCGAGGATCTGGTGCACGGGCATCAGCCGACCGCGGCTGATCCCGAATTCCGGGTCGCCGTCCTCGGCCACCGCGCCGCGAATCAACTTCATGCCCGGCCACACGCCGCCGGAATCCTGCCAGCCGCCGCCGGAGCCGCCGAGCCACTCGCCGAGCAGCGCGCGCGCGAGCACGATGCGGCGCTCGTCGGGCTCGAGCGCACCGGTGAGCGAGCGGGCCTGACCGGTGGCGCGCATGCAGACGCTGATCAATGCAGCGAGCAGGTTGGTCGACACCGCGAGGCGCGAGCCTTTCGGGATGTGATTGACGTTGCTGACGAGTTCGATCCCGCGGTCCTTGCCGACGACGCGCTCAAGCAGATCGGCGAGACGTTGGCCCGAGCCTTCGATGCCGGGCGGGACAATGCCGCCGGCGATCAGCGCCGCCTTGAGCAGTCCGAGGTGGTCCTTTGCGAAATCGAACACCTCGTTGAGATGGGAAATTTCAACAGCGCATCCGAGATCCACGCTGGTGAGGCGCAGCACCGGCCGGTCGATCACCCGCAGGCAGGCCTCCACCGGCGGCGAGGGTTCGCGATCGCGCCCGTGCACCGAGAGGTCCACCGAGATGTTGAGCACCTTGGCACCCTCGGGATAATCCATGCCGAGGAAGAAGATATCGCTCCACGCGCAGTGGGTGAGGTCCATCCTCACCGGCGTGCGCTCGCGCAACAGCGGATACAGGCCGGACGCCGCGTCGCGCGTGGTCAGCTCGCCGCGGAAGCGCAGCGGGTGGTCGGCCGGGTGACCCATGCGGAACATCCACTGGTTGCCCGCCACACCACGCACGCTGCGCCGCACTTGGTCGGCCAGCGTCTGGAATGCGAGCTTGTGGTAGGCCGATGCGAGTGCGCTTGAAATGCCGTCGCCGGGACCTTCGTCGCGTTGGCATCTTAGAAAGCCGTCGATCGCTTCCTCAAAGCGTCGTTCGAGCAGATGTTGGTAGCCATGGAACGGAATGCGACCTGCGGGCATTGCCACAAGCAAGGGTGGCAGATGAAAACGGTGGATCGCATGGAGGAACATCAAGGCCCGCACCCGGTGGTACAGGTTGCCGCTTGCGCGCCGGAACGCATCCAGCGCCTCGGCCTCGCCAAGCAAATCGTCGAGAGTGCATCCCGCGCAGACTTGGTCCAAGGGACGATTGCGGACTTCGTCGTCGGACGAGGTGATGAGGTCGACCAACCGGGACATGACGCGCCATTTCGGCCCGGAATCGAGGTCGGCGTCAACCCATGCGTCGCGGCAAAAACACGCAGGCATGCGATTCGCAGCGACAATCGGGCGGGATCGTGTTAGGCATTCGTCATGATCGCCCGCACGCTGGCAGCCTGGCTTCTCGCCTGGATCGGCTGTGCCCATGCCGTCGGGCTGCGCGTCGCCACCTTCAACATCGGCGCGCATTTCGCGGAAACGTATTTTGATTACAGTCTGGGTGCTCCGGGTACGGTCGATCATGAGTCGGTGAGGTCGATCCTGGCGAGGATCAATGCGGACGTGGTGGCGCTGCAGGAGATCCACTCGGCGGACATCCAGGGCAATCCCGATCATCTCGACTTGCTCGCGGCGGTGCTCGGCTATCCTTATCTGTTTGTCACGCCGTCGAGCAGCGCGTTCGACAGCAGCCTGCGGGTCGCGATTCTTTCGCGGTATCCCTATCTGATGACCACGCAAGTCGGATCGCCGACGAGTGCGAAAGAAATGACGCGGCTCCATCCGGTGGTGAAGGTCGATGTGCCTGGCACCACACAGGATCCGGTGATCGCGTCGCTGCACTTGAAATCGGGCACCCTGCTGGTCGACCGCTTCCGGCGCACTGTGGAAATGACGCGGTTGGTGCGGCATCTCGAGGCGGCCTACACCAACGACGACAACCTCATCATCCTCGGTGACTTCAATCCGTCGGCCACCATCGCCAACTTCAGCCAGTCGCAGTACGACACATGGAAAACTAATGGCGACCTGCCCTCGACCTACACGCTTGGCGCGGACATCGCGTTTCCGCTGACCTATCTCACCGTGCCCGCGAGTTATTTCTCCTCGCTCAACCCCGTACAGCTCGACGCACGCCAGTTGAATGGCTCGAGCGGCACGTTCCTCAGCCAGAGCAATCCGCGGCTCGATCTCATCCTGCTGTCGCCCGCGCTTGCTGGAAGGCCGCACGATTCCGAGGTCTATCACTCGCAATTTGACACGTCGAACAGCGTGGGGCTTCCCAAATCCGGGAATCCGCTGTCGCCGGAAACCAGTGCCGCCGCCTCCGACCACCTCGCCGTCTTCGCCGATGTCGAGCTCGATGGCGAGTTGCCCGATCTCGATCTCCTGCTTTCGCGCGGCAACGTCACCGAAGGATCATCGATCCCCGCATCGGTGCTGGTCCGCCTGCCCGCCGCACGTGCCAGCGCGGTCACCGTGACTCTCGCCGCGAGCGACCCGTCGGCGGTGACGATCACGCCGACCACCCACACGATTCCGGCGGGTTCCACCTCGTGCACCTTCACCGTGCTCGCTGCGCCACGCAATTTCCGCATCGAAGGTGAACGCTCCGTCACACTCACCGCCACTGCCAACGCGTATGATCCCGACACCGGGCAACTGAGGGTTGTCGAGATCGACAAGCCCTATGCGCTCTCCGGTCCTGATGCCACGGTCACGGAAACCTTCGATGGCTTCAACGGCGCGGCCGTGCCGGATCCGTGGACGATCGATGGCGCTTCCGTCTGGGTTGGCGAGGATGATGGATCATCGACCACCGCGGGCCTGCGCGCCTATGGCAGCGGCAACGAACGCGCGTTGGGCTTCCTCGTAAACATCGGCACCAGCGTCATGTCCGTTCCGGTGACCAATGCGTCGGCGCAATCGCTCACCGCGCTTGGCATCGAGTTCGATGTCGAACAATGGCGCGCGGCACTCAATGGCGCGATCAACACGCTGCGGGTCGAGGTGGTCGCCAACGGCGTGTCCTCGCCGGTCGGCGCGCTAGACTTCAGTGCCGACCACTTGCTGGCCACCGGCGCGGTTCCGGGCGGACTTGCCACGCGGCTCTCGGGTACGGCAACCGGTTTCAACGTGCCGCCCGGCGGCGTTTTGGAACTGAGGTTCAGCGTTGATGCGGGCGGGGCCAGCCCGGCACCGCCGCCCGCGGATGTCTTCATCAACGAGTTCCACTACGACAACACCGGCACGGATACAGGCGAGTTCGTCGAGATTGCGGTCGGCCCGGGCTACACCGGCACCTTGGCCGGCACCTCGCTGGTGCTCTATGACGGAGCGGGCGGCGGCACCAAGGGCACGCACACACTCGACACCTTCATTGCTGGAGATTTGATGCCGACCGGACACAGACTGTATTCCAAATACATCGCGGGCATCGAAAATGGACCCGATGGATTCGCGCTTGTAAGAGGTACAATCGTGCTCCAGTTCATCTCGTACGAAGGATCCTTCACCGCGACCTCCGGACCTGCGGCCGGGCTCACCTCGGTGAACATCGGCGTCACGCAAGGTGGCAGCGATCCGATCGGCCAAGCGGCACTGGGTTTGCGCGGCAGCGGATCGAAGCCGGCGGATTTCTCGTGGTTCAAGTTCACCGGCATCGCGCATTCGCCGGGTCAGGCGAATGCGGGTCAGTCGTTCGCGCTGCCGGTGTTGGCACCGCAGGGCATCGCGATCGACAACCTGAGTCTGCAATTCCTCGTGCCCGACCATGATGGCGACGGCATTGCCGATGCGGAGGATCCCGACGACGACAACGACGGCATGTCCGATGCGGACGAATTCGCGTTCGGTTCGAACCCGCTCGACGCGTCATCCCGCTTCGAGCTGTCGTTCGCCCGTGTCGCGGACGGTTCGTGCCGACTCTCGTTTCCCGCGGCGACCGGCATCGTTTACGCCGTGCAGCAAAGCGCGGACCTCGTCACGTGGCAGACGCATTCGGTGCACACAGGCGCGGGTTCGGAGCATGTCATCACGATTCCCGCCGGTGCCGCGCGCGGGTTTTTCCGCGTGCGGGTGACTGGACAACCGTGAGCGCCGCGGTCATCATCCGGCATGCCGAGAGATTGGGAGGATTGGTACCGCCGTGGCGAAACTCCGTGGGAGAAAGGCCAAGCCGCACCACCGCTCGTCGAGCTGATGGAGCGCAATGGAGCCGACCTCTGGCAGGGCGGTCCCGTGCTCGTGCCGGGCTGCGGATTCGGTCATGATGTCCGCGCGATCGCCGCGACCGGTGCCTCGGTGATCGGTCTCGACTCCGCGCCATCCGCGATTCAAGGCGCGCAGGCGTTTCCATCGGAGACCGGCGAGGTCTACGAACTCGGTGACTTCCTCGACCCCGAATGGCAGCAGGGACGCCGCTTCCGTGCGTTGTGGGAGCACACCTGCTTTTGCGCCATCGATCCGCCGTTCCGCGACGCCTACGCCGCCGCCGCCGCGGCCGTGCTCGTGCCGGGTGGACTGCTCGCCGGCGTGTTCTACCTCAATCCGCCCGATCCCGGCGACGGCACCGACGGTCCGCCATTCCCTTCATCCATCGACGAAATCACGCAACGCTTTTCAACGCACTTCGAATTCCTCGAGGGATGGGTCCCCCGATCCGCCTACCCCGGACGCGAGGGCAGGGAATGGATCGGTTGTTTTCGCAGGATGGGATGAGATGAAAAGTTTCAAGTGTGAAGAGGGAAGAAGGGAGATTCGAGATGAGTGATTGGAAATTGGGAAAGAGGAGGAATTAGAAAAGTTTCAAGAGGCAAGAAGAGAGAAGAGAGAAGAGCGGTGGGTGTGCGCTTAATGTGAAGCGATCAGCGATCGATCGAGATGACATGCAGGGTGGTGTCGTCGGCTCCGGCGTTGTCGAGGGCGCGTTTCAGCAGTGCGTCGGCCTTGGCTTGCGGCGATCTCGCGGGGTCGGCGAGTACGGATTCGATGTGGCGTTCCCACAGGCCGTCGATGAGGCCGTCGGTGCAAAGCAGAAAGCTGTCGCCGCGCCGGAAGGGGACTGCGGCGAAGTGCGGTCTGACGGCGGGGTGTCCGCCGCCGACGACCTCGTAGAGGGCGGCGCGGCGCGGGTGGTTGCGGTATTCGACTTCGCCGATTTCACCGCGTTTCCACTGCGCCCAAGCCGAGGTGTGGTCGCGTGAGAGTTGTTCGAGCGCGCCGTCGCGGGCGAGATAGATCCGCGAGTCGCCGACGTTGGCGAGGTAGAGGTTTTCCGGAGTGAACCAGGCCAGGGCGAGGGTGGCGGCCATGCCCCGGGTGTCGGCGTCGCGCGCCTCGAGGTTGAGGTGCTCGTGGACGTCGCGCACCGCTTCGGCGAGGTGGCTCAGGCAGTCGGGATAAAACCCCGCGGCGGCGAGCTTGAACGTTTGCGGGATCGCCTGGGACATGCGGTCGAGGAGCAGCGACGAGGCGAGGTCGCCCGCGTTGGCACCGCCCATGCCGTCCGAGACGGCGAAGACGAGGTCGTGGGTATCGAGCGCGCGCGAGCCGACGGCGGGGAGGAGTTCGGCACCGTCGCGTCCCGATGCGAAGGCGATGATCGAGTCGTCGTTGCGCGGTTTGCGCGAACCGCTGGTGCTGGTTCCGGCCCAGGTGATCGAGTGGCTCGTGCTCATCGCGGATGGTGTCTTATTTCGCAGGCATCGGCAGGATTTCGGCGAGTTCGAAATCGATGATGCAGAAGCGGCCGAGCTTGTCGGAATACGTGATGTTGCGCGGCACGGCGTCGAGGTGGCGCACACCGTAGTCGCGTTCGAGCGCGGCGAAGAGGGAATCCGCCTTTTCCCGGGTGATCTGCGTGGCGGGTTTGCCGCAGTGGGTGGTGACGAGATAGCATTCGTCCGGGTGTTCCTCGAGGACGCGCGGCACGTAGGGGCATCCGCGATGTTCGAGTACGCGCAGCACGGCCACTTCCGTGGCGTAGCGGCGGTCCGCATCGGTGCCGCGGATCCGTTTGTGCACGCGTCCCGAGAAATCGATCCTGACCTGCGAGCGGACGCCGTCCTTGAGGGGATCGATGGCCATGGCCTTGGGTCAGACTTCGAACAGGGTGGTGATCGACTTGTCCTCGTTGATCCTGCGGATCGCCTCGCCGAGGAGCGGGGCGATCGGGGCGACGCGGACTTTCGGGCCATTGGCCTGCGGCACCGAGTCGGTGGTGACGAGTTGCTCGATCACCGAGTCGCTGATGCGCTGGTGGGCGATTTCACCGAGCACGGCGTGGGAGACACCGGCGTAGATGCGTCGCGCGCCGTGGCGCTTGAGCATTTCGGCGGCGGCGCAGAGCGTGCCGGCGGTTTCGGTCATGTCGTCAACGATCACGACATCACGTCCATCGACGTCGCCGATCACGTTCATCGCCTCGACGCGGGTGGCGCTGATGCGGTGTTTGGCGACGATGGCGAGTTCGGCGTTGAGGGCGTCGGCGTAGGCGCGGGCCATCTTGACACCGCCGACGTCGGGCGAGACCACGGTGAGGTTCGAGGTGTCCGGCACCACCTCGCGGAGATGGCCGATGAGTGCGGGCTTCGCGTATAGGTGGTCCACCGGGATGTCGAAGAACCCCTGGATCTGCGGGGCGTGGAGGTCGATGGTGAGAACGCGGCTCACTCCCGCGGAGGTGAGCAGGTTGGCGACCAGTTTGGCGGTGATCGGGACGCGCGGCTGGTCCTTGCGGTCCTGGCGGGCGTAGCCGAAGAACGGGATCACCGCGGTGATGCGTTCGGCGCTGGCGCGGCGCGCGGCATCGACCATGATGAGGAGTTCCATCAAGTTGTGGTTGGTGGGCGGGCAGGTCGGCTGGATGATGAAAACGTCGTCGCCGCGGATGTTTTCGTCGATTTTGACGAATGTTTCGCCGTCTGGAAACGACGTGACCTGGACGTTGGCCAGTTGGATGCCGAGACTGGAGGCGATGCGCTCCGAGAGCGCGCGGTGGGCGGTGCCGCTGATGAGCTTCATGGATCGGAGGAGCGGGTCTTGGAGTGATCGGGCGTGATGTTGACAGGCGGCGGGCCGCGCGCAATCCTTTGCTCGGAAAACCTTCAACGATTCGCCTGATGTCCGCCACATCCACCGCTGCCCCTGCCGATGCGTCGGTCCGTGGCGGCGGATTTCGGACGTGGTGGGGTCCGCTGCTGGCGATGGCGGTGGTGTTGTTGTGGTTTTATGCCTTCGAGCAGCGTTACGGGGCGGGGCGGACGCTCTCGGCCTTCGACTGGATCTGGAGCGCATGGAATGATGAGAATGATTTCGAGCATGGTCCGCTCTTTCCGCTGGTGTGTGCCGGATTGATTGCGCACCGGCTGCCGCGGTTGCGCGAGGCGGCGGCGTCGGGCAGCGCGTGGGGGTTGGTGGTGATTCTGGCGGGTGCGTTGTTGTATGCCGCGGCCTATCGCACGCTGCAACCGCGGGTCGCGATGGGCGCGCTGCCGGTGTTGTTGTGGGGGGCGGCTTGGTCGTTGTGGGGTTGGAAGGTGGCGAGGTTGATCTCGTTTCCGTTGTTTTTCTTCTGGCTGGCGATTCCTCTGCCGAGTTTCCGGCAGGCCACCAACGGCTTGCAGATCCTTGCCACGGTGATGGCGCACCACGGGTCGGCCCTCTTCGGGGTGGAGACGATCGTGCAGGGCACGGAAATCTCTTCGGCGCATGGCAAATGGGAGCCGTTGGAGATTGCGAAAGGGTGCAGCGGGATCCGCTCGTTGATGGCCTTGCTGATGATTTCGGGTGCCTGGGCCTACATGGCGCGGATGGCGATGTGGAAGCGTGTGTTGTTGTTTGTCACCGCGTTTCCGATCGCGATTGTCGGCAACGCGTTGCGGGTGACATCGATTTTCGTGATTGCCGAGTACGGCGATGCCAAGTGGGGGCGCGAGACCTGGCATGACTGGTCGGGCCTGCTGTTGTTTTATCCGTTTTCGCTGATGGTGTTGCTCGGGCTGCATTCGCTGCTCGAGGGTGGCTGGCCGTGGCGCAAGGGTGCGCGGCGCGAGTTGCGGCGGGTGGTCGTGAGCGCACGGCCTGAACATGAATCCGGATCGCCGTCATGAGTCCGAATCCCTGGTTGATTCCCGTGGTCACCGGCCTTGCGCTGGCCATCGTCTATGTGTTGCCCAAGGCGGGCGAGATGGCCGATTCCGCGGCGTTGATGGAATTGCCCGAAGCATCCGGCGACTGGTGGCTCGAGCCGCAGCCGGCATCGATGGAGGAGATCGGCACGCTGGGGGCCGAGACCGCCTTTGCCAAGGCGACCTGCCTGCGGCCGCGGCCCGGCGAGTTCACCGGCATCGGCAGGCGGGTGTACGATTTGATCGACCTGTCGATCGTGCTGTCGGGCAGCGACCTCAACACGTCGATTCACCGGCCCGAGCGCTGCATGCCCGCACAGGGGCACCTCATCACCGCATCGGCCGACGTGGTGTTGCGCACGCATGCCGGGCACGAGTTCAAGGCGAGGCGGTTGCGGTCGGTCAAGACGCTGCCGGGTGCGGAGCGCGGTGTGCCTGGGCGCCGCGTCGAGTGCGTGACGTATTATTTCTTCGTCGGCCATGACCGCATCACCAACGATCATCTGGAGCGCACGTTGGTCGACATGAAGGACCGCCTCTTGCGCGGGATGGACCAGCGCTGGGCTTACGTTTCGGCCACCGCGATGTTCGGTGAGCTGCCGTGGACGGGCAAGCCGGTGAGCGAGGAGGAGGCGGACGCGAGGATCCGAGAATTCCTGAGCGAGTTGGCCGACGAGCAGATCGACTGGTCGCAGGTGGACGGATGATCCGTCGCGCGTTGCGGTTGAGGCGTTACTTCGCTGGTTGCACACAGGCACCGCGCAGCAGTTGGATCGACCAATCGAGGCCGGCGGTGAACGCGTCGCGCTGGGCCGGCGTGGTTCCCGCGGGCAGCATGCCTTCCGCGCGATCGACGCGTGCCCTGGCTTCGATGAAGCGGGCGAGTGCTTCGGGCAGGCGCATCGCCGACCATTCATCGCGGGCGATGCGCGAGAGCGTCGATGCCGCGAGGTAGTGTGCCGGTTTGCTGCGCAGCGCGTTCGCCGCGTGGTTGTAGCATTCGAGCGCGCCTTCGCGGTCTCCGATCCGTTCGCGTGCGGCACCGAGCGTCTCGTGGGTTTCCGCGCGCAAGACGTACATGTCCGGGCGCAGCAAACCGCTGATCCCGCAGGCTTGTTCCATGAGGCGCACGGCCTCCTCGAGGATGGGCACCGATTGTCTCGGGTTGCCGCGTGCGAGCGCGCGTCGTCCCATGGCGAGTTGGTGGCGGGCGAGTTGGAAGCGCGCGCGGAAGCCGGCCTCCATGCCGCCCTGCAGTTGGATCGCCTGTTGGAATGCCGCCTCCGCTTCGGCGTCGCGGCCGATGTGGCTGAGCAGATATCCCCGCTGGACCACGTGTGAGGGCTCGAAGGGATCGAGTTCCGATGCCCGGGCGAGATCGTCGATTGCGAGCGAGTAGGCTGCATCGGCGGTGATGCGCCGGTCGGCGTTGGCGAGACCTTGGCGCAGGGCCGCGCGTTCGGCGTGGAAGGACGAGTGCGGCCAGATGCGGATTGCGTCGTCAAGTGCCGCGATGCGGGCGGAGTCCGAGGTTTCCGGAGTTTTTGAGAAATGCGTGGGCCAGAGGCGTGACAAGACCCGGCTGCCATTCCAACCGAACGGGACGATGAGGATGGCCGCGGCGCAGCCGGCCAACGCGAGCAGGCTGTTGGAGAGCGGACTTCTCCTGCCGCGCACGGCTGCGGGCACGCGGGTGGCGAGTCCCAGCGCGATGCCGAGCATGAGCGCGCCGGGCAGCAGGTGGAACACGAAGCTGAAGGACGATTGAGTGAGCATGCCGGCCAGTGCCGCCGCGCCGCCGACCCGCCACGCATCGGCCGAATCCACGCCGCCTTCGTTCCAGTCGGTGAACATGCGGGTGAAGCCCGCGATGAACGAGCCGGCGATGACGATGAGGATCAATCCCGCGCCGATCAGGCCGTAATCGGTGGCGGCCTGGAGGAATTCGTTGTGCACCATCTCTGGTCTGGTGCCGACCATGTTACCCAAGATGTCCGGATCCATGAACCGGAAGCATTCCCAGGCGAAGCTGCCAGCACCGCCGCCTGCGAGCGGGTGCAGCAGAATGCATGACAACACGATGCCGAGGTAATGCAGCCGTGCGGCGTTGTCCAGGGTCGCCGCCACCGTGCCGATGCCTTGGGCGGCGCCATCGCTGCGCATCGACCAGCCGTGCAGCAGGTAGGCACCAGCCGCCATCCCGAGGAGGGGCAGTGCGATGATGAGCGGGGCGAACCAGCGCCTGCCTTCCTTGCGACCGACGATCATGAGGCCGATGATGAAGACCGTGGTGGCGACGATGCCGGCGAGGATCCCGCCGCGCGAGAGGGTGAACCAGGTGGCGGCGAATCCACCCAGGGCGACCACACCGAAGAATATCCGCGAGGGAAGTGCATGATGACCCAGCAATGCCGCGGCACCAGTGATCACCGATGCGGCGACCAGGAAATTCGAGCCATCGATGTAATGCGCGAAAAACCCGGAGATCAATCGGTCGTCGGCGCGGGTGCGGAAGACCGGGCTGTAGGAGGGGTCGGCGATCTGGATCGCGCAGACGATCCCGCTGGCGAGCAGGAGCAGGGCCACGCCCCAGAGGAAGACGCGGCCGGCGCGGGCGTCACCGGCGATGCAGCGGACGACGACGAACGCGCCGACCGCGGACGCGAGCAACAGCAGTTCGCCTGTGGCATCCTCGCGCACCGGTGACAGCCAGGCGCGTGTGGCGAACCACACCGTGGTGACGATGCCTGCGAAGATGAGCACCGCATCGGTCTGGACCCGATCCTTTCTGCGCAGCAGGGGCACTGCCGCAAGACAGGCCGCGGCCAGTGCCAGCAGGGCGGGACCCCAAGACCATGGACGGGTTTGCGGGCCGAAGATGACGGCCAAGCCGAGTGCGAGCACAAGGAAGACGGCGGAGAGGACGGGCATGGCGGATGCTGGCATTGCCGCGTTCATGACGCGACGCGGGATGGTTATTTCGCACCGCGGCCGAAGATCACGGCCGGAATCGTCATCAGAAGGATTTTCAGGTCGAGCCAGAGCGACCAATTGTCGATGTAGCGCAGATCCATGGCCACCCAGTCCTCGAATTTGGTGATGCGGTTCCTGCCGCCCACCTGCCATTCGCAGGTGACGCCGGGTTTCACACTGAGCCTGCGGCGGTGGGCCATTTCGGTAAACGCCTCGACTTCGTAGAGCGGCAGTGGGCGCGGGCCGACGAGGCTCATGTGTCCCAAGAACACGTTGAGCAGCTGGGGCAGCTCGTCGATGCTGAATTTGCGCAGGAACGAGCCGAACGGAAAAATGCGTGGATCGTTGCACAGCTTGAAGACCGGCCCGCTCATTTCGTTGCCCTCTTCCGACTTCACCTTCTCGAGTAGTTCCTCGGCATCAGGGACCATGGTGCGGAACTTCCACATGCGGAACGGTTTGCCGTAACGACCGGCGCGCATTTGGGAGAAAAACACCGGCGCACCGGGGCTGGCGTGGCGGATGCCGAAGGCCGCGATGATCCAAAGCGGCAGCGTCACCAAGATGGCAAGGGCTGCGCCAACGCGGTCGATTGCTGCCTTGCACAAAAGTTCCCACGACAGCTCCGGGGTTGAACGCAGCACCAGCATCGGTTTGTCGCCGATCGAATCAAAGACTGGCCGGGCGATGCGGCTGCGGATGAACGATGCGCCGATCCAAGCTTCGACCCCTTGAAGTTCGCAAGCTTCGATCGCACGCGCGACGTTTTCGAATCCGGTTTCCCGTGTGGCGATGATGACGCGCCCGACCGAATGTTCCTTGAGCAGGGGGAAGAGTTCTTTGACATCGCGTCGGCCGATGTCGAAGCGCTCAATAATATTCCAGCCGGCGGTGATGTCCGGCGTGAGTTCGACGAGCAGTTGCGACATTTCCTGATCGGATCCGGCGATGATCACGTTTTCCCGCTGTTCGCGGGTACGGATCGAAAACTTCAGCTTGTAGTGCACGATCCGGTCGCGGATCAGCAGGACGAGGAACACGAGCAGCAGGCCGGTGCCGAGGGCGAGGCGCCGGGTGTCGGTGAGCTTGGCAAAGATGGCGAAGACGCTGATGATCAGCAGGATCACCAACATGCCCTTGGTGAGCTGGGCGAGGGCCGTTCCGGCGTTCTTGGTGCGCAGGTGGTCGTAGAAACGGAAGAACTCCAGCACCAGCGGTGTGAACGGAACGGCAATGTAGAGGACCCAGCGGATGGATTCATGCGGGCCGTTCGACACCCCCATGATCGAATCACGGAATTCCCAGCCGAGCCACAGGGCACCCCAGACCAACAGGGCGTCGACCAATTGCAGCGCTTGCGTCCGGAAGATCTCGTTGCGGTTGCCGGGCATGGGATCGTCTCACGTGCATCCACACGCGAACGATTGAAATCCTCGCCATTCGGGTCCGGTTTTCAATCCCAAAACCACCCGAACCCACCGTCGGTCTCACAAAGGAGTTTTTCGCTATTTTTGCAGTGTTCCGCGGCGGGCAATCCTGTCAATCTGTCGTCAAGATGCGGCTGTCGCTGATTGCATTAAACGGACTGCTGCTGCTGGCTGCTACCGTATGGGTATGGAATCACCGGTTCGAGCGTGTGCCCGGAGTGGCCGATCTCCCGCTCCATCTGCTGATTGCCGGATTGCCGGATGTCGCCGGGCTCGAGGTGGTGCGCGGAACCGATGGGGCCGCCAGCCTGCGCCTGAGCCGACCCGATCCGGCGCGGCCGACGGCCGTTCTCATCCCGCTCACCCCGTTGCCGCCCGCCTCATTTGTTCTGCTCGACATCGAGGTCAAGGCACGGGCGTTGCGGCCGGGTCCGCTGAAATGGCAGGACGGCCGCGTGCTGATCGAATGGCGCTCGCCGCGGCATCCGGATCGCATTGACCGCGATGCCATCGCATCGGCGCGTCAAGACGATGCCTGTGTGAGGTCGGGTGTGGTGGTGCGGCCGCTTGTGGGACCGGCGACGGCCGCATTGCGGTTCGAGCATCACGGCGAATCCGGAGTGATCGACATCCGGCGATTGCGGATGATTGTCTTGAGCGAGCGGCTTGGCTGGAAGATCGCGAGTGTCGCGCTGATCGCCGCATGGATCGGCTGGTGGGGTTGGCTCGTGCGTCGCGCGGCCCGTGTGACATGGTCGCGGTCGCTGCTGGCCGGCGTGATGATGGTGACGGTGTCGCTGCAGTTCATGATTCCCGGACCGTGGAAGATGCTCAGGCCGATGTTCGGCTCTTTCCAAGTTGAGGGTGCGGCGGCGGGCGGTTCGTCCGCGGTGCGCCCGGCACCGATGCCGTCCTTGGTATCAGACGCGCGCGTTGTGGTGGTCGAGCCGCTCGGCAAGCTCGAGGTGTCGGGCAGTCTGGCGTTGCGCTTGAAGTACTTGTGGTCCAAAGCGCGGCCCGTGCTGCATTCGCTGATGCTGGCGGCACCGGTGTTTTTGCTGGCGATGCTGGCGGGCAGCCGCACGGCGGTGATGCTCGGCATCCTGATTGCGGCGGGCATCGAGTGCTCGCAGATCGCGTTCGGCTACGGTTTCGGCGCGGATGACGCGTTCGATCTGCTCTGCGATGCCGTGGGCATCGCGTTGGGTGTGCTGTGTTGGCGGCAGGCCGCCGCGGGGTCAGCACGCCTGCGTCACTTGCTCGGCCGGAATGCCGCGAAGTAAGAACACCTTGAGCACCGTTTGCTCGATCAGGTTGTTCGGGCACGAGGCACCGGCGGTGATGCCGACGGTGAGCGGTTGGTCGCCGTGCAGCAGCTTGGCGTAATCGGAGATCACCTCCTCGCGGCGGTGCAGGTCGAAGTGTGCGATTTGTTCGAGCGAGCGCAGACAGGACGCGTTGCGGATGAAAAACGCGGGCAGATGCTGTTCGGCGATCTCGACGAGGTGCGCGGTGTTCGAGCTGTTGTAGCCGCCGACGACGAGCAGCAGATCCATCGGTTGCCCGAGCAGGTCGAACAGCGCGTCCTGCCGTTCCTGGGTGGCACCGCAGATCGTATCGAAGTAGTGGAATCGCGAGGCATCACCGTCGCGGTCGGTCACCGCCTGGCGGATCCGTCGTTGGATCTCCTCGGTCTCGCTCTTGAGCATGGTCGTCTGGTTGGCGAGGCCGACCTCGACTAGGTGCAGGTCGGGATCGAATCCGGGCGAGCACGCGTCCTTGAAGCGTGCGAGGAACGCGTCGCGGTCGCCTCCGTGGCGGATGTGGCGGCAGACGAAGTCGGCGTCGTCGAGGGTGAGGATCACGAGGTAGCGGCCGGTGCCGTCGTCTCCGAGCGCGCGTGACGCGGTGGCCCGGGTTTCCTCGTGCCCCGCCTTGCCGTGGATCACCGAGGTGATGCCGTCGCGGGCGTAGCCACGCACGCGTTTCCATACCTTCATCACATCGCCGCAGGTGGTGTCGACGATTTGGCAGCCCTTGGCGTGGAGGGCTTCCATGAACGCCGTCGGCGTGCCGAAGGCCGGCACGATCACCACGTCGTCCTCGGTGAGGTCGTCATAGGACGCATCGATCTCGCGCCAGGGCAGCGAAACGATGTTCATTTCGCGCAAATGACGGTTCACATCCGGATTGTGGATGATCTCGCCGATCAGGAAAATCCGTTGGTCGGGAAAGACGCGGCGCGAGGCGTAGGCGAGGTCGATCGCGCGTTCGACCCCGTAGCAGAATCCAAATTCTTTTGCCAGAATGATGCGGGTGTTTCCGACGCGCAATGATCCACCCCGTTCGCGCAGGCGGCCGATCACCGACGAGTGGAAGTGGCGGGCGACCTCGGCGGAGACCTTCTCCATCACGTCGGGGCGTCGCATGTTCACCCTCGGGCGGGGATTGGCGGCGGGCGTCGGATCCATCGACGGCGAGATACGCCGGAACGAGTGAAAAACCAAGTGTTTTCAGCGGAATCGGCACGGATCCGAAGTCCGGATTTCCTTGCGGTCGGCGCGTTTCACGGGCATCATTGGATTGCAAATTCGACCGAGCTTCGTCATCCGCATTCCCGATGAAACCCATGCTTCCGCGACTGTTGACGGGCCTTTTGCTGCTGATGCCTCTGGCCCGGGGCGAGGCCTTGCTCCAATATTTCAATGTCGGCTGGGCCGAGGTTGCGCGCAAGTTGCCCGAGCTGGCCGAGGCCGGGTATGATTCGTTGTGGTTGCCGCCGCCGACCAAGGCAAGTGGCGGGTTGTCCGTTGGTTATGACTTGTGGGATCCGTTCGATCTGGGATCGAAGGACCAGCGTGGATCGCTGCGCACGCGCTACGGCACCGAGGCCGAGCTGCTGCACATGGTTGAGACCGCGCATCGATTCGGCATCCGCGTCTACTTCGACAACATCATGAACCACCGGGCTTTCGACGTGCCCGGCTACAACGAGAACACGCCGATTGATTTGTATCCGGGGATGGTGCCTGAGGATTTTCACCTGCGCAAAACCGAGGATGGATTTTACCGCAAGTGGGACAACACGCGCGACTGGGGTAGTACTTGGCAGGTGCAGCATCTCGGGCTGGCCGACCTCATCGACATCGCCCACGAGACGCCGAACGGGAATTTCGGCACGTCCGAAGGTTCGGTGCATCCGAAGTACTCGTTTGTCCGCGACCTCGAGCGGCCCGAGCAGTACGACCGCGACAAGGACGGCGGCACGAAGTACTTCGGTTGGCTGCTCGACCGCGCACGCGCGGAGCTTGGTCCTTCGGCGGACGCCGAGCAGTTGCGCCAGCATGCGCGGGCCTATCTTCTCGAGCACAAATCGGCCTACACTGAGGATGTTGGGGCGTACCTGATCCGCGCGGTGCGCTGGAAGATGAACCGCACCCGCGCCGACGGCCTACGCCTCGATGCCGTCAAGCACGTGCCGGATTATTTTTTCGGCCAGCAATCGGGCGCGAGCAAGGACGCGAGCGACGCCGGTTATCTTGGCGGAGTGCAGCGCCAGTTCAACCTCACGCGCGGTTTCAGCGACGCGAACCACCGCGATTCGGTGTTCGAGGAAAAGCGTCCGCGCGACGACGCGATGGTTTTCGGCGAGCATCTTGGTCAGCCGCCCGGCTACGGCGGGTATTTCGACGCGGGGATGCGGCTGGTCGACAACGACCTGCGAGGCAAGCTCAACGGCACGCTCGGCAATCCCGGCGCCAGTCTCTACGGACTCGACTCGTCCGGAGCCGGCGGATTTCCCGCGGCGCTCGGCGTCACCCACGCCAACAGCCACGACAGCGATTTCGCCGCGCAGAAGGAGTGGCAGCATGCGTTCTACATGACTCGTGAGGGCATGGGGCTGATCTACTCCGATGGCTACAACAAGGCCGAGACGCTGGGTGAATCCGGCGGCGCGTTCCCGCGGCACGCCAACACGAACTACCTTGGCCAGTTCGGCGATCCACGCATTCCCAACATCCTTCGCATCCATCAGGACTTCGCCCGCGGGCTGCAGGAGGGCCGCTGGGCC
The DNA here is from genome assembly GCA_016871685.1 of Verrucomicrobiota bacterium. Lineage (GTDB taxonomy): Bacteria > Verrucomicrobiota > Verrucomicrobiia > Verrucomicrobiales > Akkermansiaceae > Luteolibacter. The sequence goes on along the minus strand of VHCM01000003.1, from coordinate 6,279 downwards.
GACGGCGATTTTCTCGCGTTCGAACGGCGCGACAACCGCAATCCCGACGGCTCGACCCGCAGCGGCACCGCCGCGGGCGAGATCACGATGGTGATGATGATGAACGACAACACGGCGCAAGGTCAGGCCCGCGCGTTTTCAAGCAGCTTTCCTTCCGGCGCGTACCTGCATCAATACGCCCGCGGGCCGAACGGCTCGGGCATGACCGGCTTCTACAAGTACGCCAACGAGTTGTCCTCGGTGATCGTTCCTCCCGGGGGATACTTCGTGTTTTCCTACCGCACGCCCGAGCCCTCGGTGCTATGGACCGGCGACGTGATCACATTCCATCAGAACGGGGTGGAGGTGCCGCGCATCACGGTGACCCGCAGCGACGGACGCGACGGAGATCCGGTGTTCAATCCGCTCGGGTTGTCGAACCGTGGCTATCCCGCGGGGGTGACTCCCGTCGCACGCAGCTACCGTACGACCGTGCCGATCGTCAAAGGCGGCGCGCCAATGACGATTCTTGCACGCGCTGATGGATCGGCGGAAAACATCCTGCTCAAGCTCGACGGCGGGGTGGATCTCAACGGTACGCGTCCTTCGGGCGTCACCGATCCGGCGTTCCGCGATCATCCGCCCGGGCTGCGCACCGACACCTGGCTCGGCTACGAACAGCCGGCGTTTCTCGATCGTCAGCACGCGGAGAAGTTCGCGGCGAAGGACACGACGCGCTGTCGCATCGGCTCGGCGGGTGCGGAAACCTACATCAAGACGATCGGCGGAGCGGTGCAAATCAACCTTGGCCCCGCGGGCGAGAACAACTATCAGACCGGGCCGACCAACGCCGCCGGGCAGGTCTTTGTCAGCGGCGTGTTCGCGTCATGGATTTATCACGATCCGCAGGACAGCGTCGGCGGCATCACCAATCCGCCCAAGCAGCTCGACGAGTCCGGAAGCAACCTCGTCCTCTGGGCCAAGAGCAATGCGGTGGGGCTGGGGTTCAAAAAATTCGTTTACTACACGCTCGATGGTTCCTTTCCCGAGGGGGCCGGTGGCATCGGCCGCGGCACGACGCGCGTGGCGGAGCTGAACTACAAGCACAAGCAGGGCAGCGACGATTGGTGGGGATCGGCGAACATCCCGAAGCCCGCCGCAGGCACCGTCTTCACTTACAAGATCGGTTCGTTCAAGAACGAGGGAAGTGGCGCGCCTTCGTGGTGGCCGGGCAGCCCGGAAGCGGTCGATTACAAGCGCAGGATGCTCAGCACCTATCGTGTGGCGGATTTCGATCCATCCGCCGTTGTTCATTTTCCCCACAACGACTACGCGCGCGTGCCCACGCCCGGCCTGCCTTATGCCGAGTGGCCGTTCGCAACACGCAGCGGGCTGGCCGAGGGGTTTCACGTCCTTCGTGCCCGCGCGTTTCTGTCGCGCGGTGCCGGCGAGGCGCCTCTTTACCAAACCTTCACGCGGACCTTTTACTACGACGCCTCCACTCCTGAAGGATCGATCGCTTTTCCGCAGACGGATCAGCAGACGATCGGAGGCTCGAGCTACGAGTTCGTCGTGCGCACCGACATGACCGTCGACGAAGTCTGGTACCGCATCGCGGACACCGATGCCGGCAACGACGACGGCCAGACGGGGCAGGCCAACGGCAATGGTGCCGGTTTCGAGCCGTTCACCGACAGCAACCGCAACGGCGTGCGCGACGATGGCGAGGAATTCACCGACATCAATGGCAACGGCGTGCACGACGCGGCCCTCGCCGTGACGTGGGCGCGCGCGACCGAGGTGACACCGAGTCCGTCGATCACCTCGCCTTACCCGCGCGAGTGGCGCTTCCGCTACAACAACATCCCGTCGTCGGGCGCGGGCACGGTCACGGTGCGCTTGCTCGAGCCGTCGTCGTCGCGCGATCTCACGCAGTCCGCCGCCGCCGCGCACGTGCGCGAGCTGGTGCGCCAGGTGCAGACGCGCGGGCCCGACGAGCGAGTCAACATCGCCTGGCCACAGCGCGATGGAGATCGCGTGGGCGACGATTATGTGATGAAGGTGTACTTCAGCAAGGCGCTGGCCGACGGCACGACCACCGAGAGCCTCAAGCAGCGCTTCACCTTCAGCATCGCCAGCCAGACGTCGGCCAGCCCGGACGGCGCGGTGGTGCAGGACCGCGCCAATTTCACCATCAACTACAACGTCAGCGACTCGTTCCACGAACTCGCGATCCCGCTGCCCAACCTCTACAACGACGTTGCCAATTTCCTCCACACGCTCCGGGTCGTCTATCGCTTCCCAGACGGCCGCGAGCGCGATGCCGTGCGGCTTGTCACGGCGAACCCCAGCTCACGGCCATTCGTGCGCATCATTCGTCCCACCGAGGTCGGCTCGGACGGGAAACCGACCGAGATCATCCTGCCCGACGGGCCCGGCCCCGACACGCTGCCGTTCGTGGTGCAGGTCGAGACCAGCACCAGCGTCACCACAGCACCAGTGCTCACCGGCATCACGACCACCGGCACGCCGACGGTGACCACCAGCACCACCGGCAAGACCTGGGATTACCTCTGGAACATCACCGCACCCGGAGCGTATTCGATTCAGGCGACGGTTTCAGTCAACGGTCAGTCGACCACCGCGCTGCGCACGGCGCGGGTGATCTTGCGGCAGATCGTTGACAGTGATCTCACCCAAGACAACGACGACGACCACGACGGACTGGTCGACATCGACGAGACCAACCGCAAGCCGTTGCCGGTGACCAATGCCGAGACATGGACGAATGGCGACGTCCACATTCATCGTGCCAGCGGACGGTCATTGCCCACCAGCCCCGACAGCGACGGCGATGGGCTGCCGGACGGCCTTGAGGTCGGCTGGCGTGTGGCGTCGAGTCCTCCGACCGACACGAGCGTCGATACGAATGCCGATGGCATTCCGAACTTCATCGGTGATCTCGATCCGCCGCTTTACGCGGTGGTGGAAAACCATTCGTTCGTCCCCGGTGTGGGCTCGCAGAGTGCAGGCGACGACCGTGCGCGTCAGGCCGCGGGATCGGTCAGCGACCCGATGAACCCCGACAGCGATGGCGACGGTATTCCCGATGGCGTCGAAGATGCGAACCGCAATGGTTGGACCGAAGGCGATGGCAAGGCGCTTCCTGTCGGTGCCACGCGGCAACAGTATGTGACGCACCGCCCGAATCCCTCCGACTGGCCGGATGCGGTGATGCAGGGATCCGAGACCTGGCTGGAGACCAGTCCGGTGAATCCCGACAGCGATGGCGACGGCCTCAGCGACGGCTATGGCGAGGATAAGGATTTTGACGGACGCATCACCGGTGATACCAACGGCGACCGCGTGTGGCAGTCCGGCGAGTTCTGGTCCGAGACCGATCCGCTGAAAGCCGACACCGACGGCGACGGCTTGCCGGACGGGTGGGAATCCTTCTTCGGGCTCAATCCGTTGGACAACGGAACGGTCGCGTTTGACGGCGGATTGGCCGATCTGGCCAACGGCGCGTCCGGTGATCCCGACGGCGACGGCCTGACCAACTTGCAGGAACTCACCGCCGGCACTGATCCACGCCGCGACAACTCGATTGTCCAGACGGCCGGTGAGGCGATCCTCATTGGTCCGGTGGGCGACGACGATCGCGTCGTGCGCGGTGCCGTCGTCAACCGCAGGGAGTTCACCGACTGGACCATCGACGACCTCGTGGTGCTCGATGAATTCCAGGGCGACGGGACCAATCATGCCGGTGGCGACACGTATCCCGCGAATGATGGTCACGACACGTCGCGAGACATCGTCGCGTTCTACGCCCGCGACGGTGGTGATGTCTCGGTGGGCGGGACCGGTGAATTCTATTTCCGCCTCGATTTCCACGACCTCAAACCGTTCGCGGAGGAGGGGAATCTCGACGTCTATGTGGTCGTCGATACCGGCAATCCCAACGTCGGCGAGTACGCGTTGCCCGACGATGTCGATACCGGCACGCGGATGCGCTGGGAAGCCGTGGTCTGCGCGCAGCAATCAAACCGCGGTGCCGTGTACGTCGACACCAACCGCACGTCGAACAGCGGCACGATCGGCGAGGATCTGTCGACCCGCGGCGTGGTGCGCCGCAGCCAGAACGCGCCGGACGGGTTCCGCAAGGCGTACTTCGACAGTCGGCTCGATGCGGTGGAATTCTCGATCGCGCGCAAGGCGCTCACCGACGCTGGTTGGCTCGGTGATCCGGCGACGCTCAACTTCCAGGTATTCACGACCCGCGACGGAACGGCGAACAATCCGGTGGGTGCCGGCGACATCGGTGGCCGCAGCGACATCCGCGATTCGATCTATGACGACTGGATCGCCTCGGACTACTGGCGGGACCAGCCGTTCATCAGCCTCAACAGCGAGCTGCGCTCGTGGTTCGGCTACAACGGGCCGGACCGTGGCAAGCGCGCGAAGCTGATGATGCTCGCGCACGGCAACGAGCCGATGCTTGCCGCATCGGAAATCCAGCAACGGCTGTGCGATGCCGCTTCGGCCCAGGCGCTCGCGGCGGGTGACAGCACCGGCTATCACCGTCCGATCGATGCGCACGACGCGTTCGATGCAAAGCTCGGTCTGCACATCACGCCTGCGCTCGCCGCGTCGATCCAGTGGGCGGCGGCCGATCCATCGTCCGGCAAGCCGTGGCGCGACGGACCGATGTTCAACCAGCGCGTTTCCTCGCTGGCGGAGCGGTCTGTCGTCGAGTTGATCGCCTCCACTTTCGCCGACTCGCCGTTGCCTTACTTTGACAGCGCGTGGCTGCAGGACAACGTCGCGCTCTCGAACCGCACGCTCGCCGGGATCTACGGCATCCAGCCGTCGCCGCGCGTGTTCTGGATTCCCGAGCGCATCATCGACGAGGGGGTGCTGTCGAAAGTGTCCGCCCTGGGCTACACATACGTGTTCGCCGACCAGTTCCGCCACATCCTCGATCGCTATGGCCGGGGCAGCGCACTCACCGAGGACGGCTACCGCGTCAACCGCATCAACAACCTGCGCACCATCGTCATCAACGACCAAGCGTCGGCCTTCCGCTTCCGCAACACCGACGGCGGACTCGACATCGGTCTGCGCCAGCTCGCGTCGCGCCGCGCGCGCAGTGGCCAGCAGCATCAGCTCCTCGTCTTCTACAGCGATCTCGCCGATTTCCGCAGCAAGGCGAATGCCGATGCCTACGACCGCAATCTCGCATGGCTGGCCAGCCGTCCATGGATCGACTTGGTCGGGCCTGACCAAGTCGCCGCGGGCCAAGTCGATCTCTCGGTGCCGCCCGACGGGGTTGGCGATGTATTTTCCGCGGTCGAACGCGGGACGACTTCCTTCGGGCGCAAGCTCGGTCCGCTCTGGCTCGATCACGCCACGCAGGGGAATTACGACCACTGGTGGTTTGGCTCCGCGACCGAGGAAAGCCTGCGCGACAAAGTGTTCGAGATCCGCCCGGGCGTGCCGATCGCGCGCGCATCCGGTGATTCGTTCTTCGGTGTGCAGTCGTTCAACGGCAGTGGTGCGGGCATTGCCCGTGACGCGTGGAACACGCTGTCACTGCTGCCGGACAGCCCGCTCGGGCGCACCGGCCGCGCGGCCTACCACGCGTCGATGCATCTCGCCGCGTGGCATGATGAGGACAACAACAACCTCAGCACCTTCTCGACGGGTGATTTCATCAATGCCGACTCAACCTACGACCGGCTCGCCGGGTTTGCCCGCAAGGCGCAGTCGCAGACGCGCATCGCCGCGGTGCATGCTGCGGTCGCCGCGTGGGCCGCTTCACCGCCATCGGCCACTGAAGCGGTTTCCGCCGACGTCGATCTCGACGGCGAGCCGGAATTCCTATTGCGGCACGCCCGTGTCTTTGCGGTCTTCGAGGCGGCGGGTGGCCGCTGCACCGGTGCCTGGCGGCGCGATCCCGTCAGCGGCCGCGTGACTGGAGTGATCGGCAACCCGCTGGCACATCCTTGCACCGAGTCCGAAGAGGAGGGGACGGCCAATCGCAATGCCGACGGCTCCATTTTGGCGAGAAAAACCTCAGGATTCAAAGATCTTTGGGCGGTTTCCAATGGCACGGGCAGCAGTCGCTTCGTCAATCCCATCCACACCGTCACTTCCGCGGCATCGGGTGACGGGTGGACATTCACTTCCTCGGATGGCGCGCTGATCAAAACCATCACGCTGCCGAGCGGTCGGGACGAACTCGTTGCGGATTACTCGCTCTCCGGCGGCATCTCGAAACTCTACCTGCGCTTCGGGTTA
>VHCM01000002.1 GCA_016871685.1 Verrucomicrobiota bacterium | reverse complement strand
TCATGAAGATCGAGCCGCCGAGGATCATCGCGATGATCCCGAGGACGATGACCATTTCGAGCAGGGTGAATCCGCGCGGGGCGCGGCGGGCGTGGAGGGCTTGGTTTCTCATGGTGGGTCGGGGGGCCGGTGGGGCGGAGCCTCGCAGAGGGGAAAACCCCGCGCGATGGCAAAGTTGTCGGTGGAATCTCAGTGATGCAGTGCTTGGTGCCGATCGGGTCGGCTGCGTCCACCCTCGTTGTCCTCGCCGTCGGCAGGCGTGGGCCGTGAAGGGCAGCTACTCGATCCTCGATCAGATAAAGGGACAGTCCTTTTATTGGTTTCCGGCCGGGTCCGCTGGCCCTGCTCTCGCCGTCCGTACCCTACTATTTGTCTGTCCCCATGTGCATCCGAGCAGGTTCGGATTCAAATAAAGGGACAGTCCCTTTATCCATTTTTACGATAAAACCTGCGATTTTTCGGGGCGGTGCGACCTTCTGCGCGGGCCGGGCGATGGGGGGATCTCGCTGCGGGACCCAGGGCCCGAGGCTGCTTGAGGCGCTGGTTCAGGGGTGCTTCAACAGGTGCCTCAATGGGCGGCGAGCCAGTCCGGTCCGGTCCCGTGCTCGACCTCGACGGGGACGTCATGGGGCAGGGGTAGGGCGGTTTTCATGGCCTCGAGGATCCGCGGGACGAGTGACTCCTCTCCCTGCGCGAGGTCGAACACGAGTTCGTCGTGCACCTGCAGGAGCATGCGGGTGCGGGCACCGGCCGTGCGCAGGAGGTCGTCGATGCGGATCATGGCGAGCTTGATCATGTCGGCCGCGGTGCCCTGGATCGGGGTGTTGATGGCGGCGCGTTCGGCATTGCCGCGGAGGTTTTGGTTGGCCGATTGCAGGTCGGGCAGGTGGCGTCGGCGGCCGGCGAGGGTTTCGACGTGGCCGTGGCGGCGCGCGGTTTCGATGGTGTGGTCCATGAACGCGCGGATGGCCGGGTATTCGCGAAAGTAGGCGTCGATGATGGCGGCGGCTTCGACGCGCGGGATGGCAAGCCGTTGGCTGAGCCCGAAGGCCGAAATGCCATAGATGATGCCGAAGTTGACCATCTTGGCGGTGCGTCGTTGGTCGGCGGTGACGTCGGCGGGAGCGGTGCCGAAGACCTTGGCGGCAGTGACGGTGTGAATGTCGGTGCCGATGCGGAACGCCTCGATCATGGTGGCGTCGTTGGCGAGCGCGGCCATGATGCGCAGTTCGATTTGCGAATAGTCGCAGGAAAGCAGCGTGCAGCCGTCGCGCGGCACAAAGGCCCTGCGGATGCGGCGACCGGCTTCCGAGCGCACCGGGATGTTCTGCAGGTTCGGATCGGACGACGCGAGGCGGCCGGTGGCGGCGACGAGTTGGTGGAAATGGGTGTGGACGCGGCCGGTGGCGGCGACGATCGATTTCGGCAGCGCGTCGAGGTAAGTCGATTTGAGCTTGGTGGCCTCGCGCCACGCGAGGATGTCGGCGATGACCGGATGGCGTCCCTCCAGCGAGGCGAGGGTGGTTTCGTCGGTGCGGTACTGGCCGGTTTTGGTTTTCTTCGCCTTGTCGTTGAGGCCGAGCTGGTCGAAGAGAAACTCACCGAGTTGTTTGGGTGAGCCGATGTGGATCGGTCGTCCCGCGTGGCGATGGATCGAAGCGGCGAGTTGATCGATCTGCTGCTGGAGTTCGACACCGATGCCGGCGAGCGCGTCGGTGTCGATGCGGATGCCTTCCATTTCCATGCGCACCAGCACCGGCAGCAACGGAGCCTCGATTTCGCGATGAATCGCCTCTTGGCCGGATGCCGTGAGCAGCCCGCGCAGTTTCGCGGCGAGTTGCAGCGTGATGTCCGCATCCTCGGCGGCGTACTCGGCGAGCGTTTCCATCGGGATCGCCGCCATGTCGAGGTCCTTGCCCGGCTTGCGTTGCGCGGCGAAGGCGAACAAGTCGTCGTCGGCGGCATCGTCGGCCGCCTTGGGTTGCGCAATGTCCTCGAGGCGGATCGTGCGGTAGCCGAGCAGCGATTCGGCGAGGTGGTCCATCGAGTGGCGTTGGTCCGGCGCGGCCAGCGTGTGGACGAGCATCGTGTCGAAGAACGGCCCGGCCACCTCGATGCCGTGGCGATGCAGCACGCAGAGGTCGTATTTGAGGTTGTGACCGGTTTTTTCGGCGGGACTTGAAAAGATCGATTGCAACAAAGGGCGCAGCGAAGCGAGGTCGGCCACCGGCAGATACCAAGCCTCGTGAGGATCCCAGCAGAACGCGATGCCGAGCAACCGGGCCTCGAAGCGGTCGAGCGACGTGGCCTCGATGTCGAAGCAGAACGCGGACTGCCGAGAAAGCCTGGCAACGAGCTCCTGCACACGCTCCGGGGTATCAGCGATCGAGTAGCGGTGCCCGACATCGCGGATCGACTGCAGCGTGGCGGCGGCGATCTCGGCATCCGTCGGTGGTTCGACCGATGCGACACCGTCCGCGCGCGACGAGGTGCCCGCACCCGAAGTGCCGAAGACGCGTCGCGCAAGCGTGCGGAACTCGAATTCGTCAAACAGCGATTTGAGCGCATCGTCATCGCGCGGTTCGAGCGCGAGATCGTCCCAACCGACGTGCAGCGGCGCGTCGGTGATGATGGTCGCGAGTTCCTTCGACAGCAGCGCCTCGTCGGCATGGGTTTCCACCAGTTCGCGCTGGCGCCCCTTGAGGGACGACGCATTTGCGACGACTTGTTCGACCGATCCAAATTCCGCGATGAGCTTTTGCGCCGTCTTGGGTCCGACACCCGGGATGCCCGGGATGTTGTCGGAGGCATCGCCCATGAGTCCGAGCAGGTCGGTGATCTGGTGCGGATCGGAGACACCCCAGATGTCGGGCAGGCGGTCGAGCGTGATGATCTCGTGTTCGTCGCCCTTGCGCCCCGGCTTCCACATCGAGGTCTGCCGGGAAAGCAGTTGGGCGAAGTCCTTGTCGGGGGTGACCATGTACGACTCGAATCCCTCGGCTTCCGCGCGCCGGACGAGCGTGCCGATGAGGTCGTCGGCTTCGTAGCCGTCGAGTTCGATCACCGGAATCCGGAACGCGCGGCACAGTGCCTTGACCTGCGGAATCGCGGCGGCGAGTTCCTCCGGCATCGCGTCGCGCTGCGCCTTGTAAGCGGGATAGCGCGTGTGGCGCGCGGTCGGTGCCGACGTATCGAAGGCGACGCCGATGTGGGTCGGTTGTTCCTTGTCGAGGATGGCGAGTAGGGTTTGGACGAACCCGTACATCGCCGAGGTGTTGACACCCTTCGAGTTGCGGATCGGGTTCTGGATCAGCGCGAAGTGCGCGCGATAGACCAGCGCCATGCCGTCGAGCAGGAACAGGCGTTTCATGTCGTTCATTCTGGGCGCTTGCGCCGGACGAGTCGAGGGAATGTCGCGACGCGCGTGCGGGAAAACCGGGCGCGTTTGTGGCTCACACTGCGAACCAAGGCGTCGCTGCCTTCTGCGTCGCGCAGTGCAGCGCGATGTGCGTGTGGCCCGCGGCGGCAAGCGCACCGCCGAGATGGGAGAGCACGAGGTGCGGCTGATTGCAATCCGAACTGAGATGGCCCAGCACGACTTGCGACAATCCGGCGTGCGCGATCTTGCCGAGCAGCCCGGCGACTTGCGCGTTCGAGAGGTGGCCGTGACGCGAGCTGATGCGCTGCTTGGTCGCCCACGGGCGTTTTTCATCCGCCTCGAGCAGGGCGTCATCGTAGTTTGCCTCGACAAACAACGCGTCGAGACCGCGGAGGTTGTCGGTCATGCTGTGGGTGACGTGCCCCGCATCGGAGAGCAGTCCGAGTTTTTTTCCCGATGCCGACCCGATGACGAAGCCGACGGGATCGACCGCATCGTGATGCACCGCGAAGCTGCGGATCTCGACGTCGTTGATGCGGAAGCTCGTGCCGCTGTTGAAGATCTTCCACGCGCAACCGTTCACGCCGCTCTCGCGGACGACCCGGGAGGTGTGCGCCGTGCTGAAGATCGGGATGTCGTGCTTGGAGACGAACACGCGCAGTCCGCCGACGTGGTCGCCGTGCTCGTGGGTGAGGAGGATGCCGTCGAGCGATGCCGGATCGATGCCCAGCCCTTCGAGCCTGCGCGAGATCTGAAGCGCGCTCAGCCCGGCATCGACGAGCAGGCGGGTGGCACCGCATTCGACGACCGCCGAATTGCCACCACTGCCGCTGCCAAGCACCGCGAACCGGATCACGCGGCGAGCGTGGCGGGCGGCCGCTCGGCAATCAAGGAGACAAGCCGGCTTGCGGCTGAGGAAAAGTTTGCGGCACGCGCGGGGGGAGGTCATGCTCGGCGCGATGCGGAACCGTTTTTACGGGGACTTTGACACCGTGCGGCTCTCCGGTGCCTGCGGCACGGAGGATTACCGCACGCCGTTCCAGATCGACCGCGACCGCGTGCTGCACACGCCGACGTTTCGCCGGCTGCAGAACAAGACGCAGGTGTTCCTGAGCGGCGAATACGATTTCTACCGCACACGGCTCACGCATTCGCTTGAGGTCGCCCAGATTGGCAAGGCGGTATGCCACTGGCTGATGACCCGGCCGGATGGTCCGCTTGGCCCGGATTTCTTCGTCGATCCCGACCTCGTCGAAGCGATCTGCCTGTCGCACGATCTCGGTCATCCACCGTTTGGCCACGCCGGCGAGCGCACACTCAACCACCTGATGCGCGACTGCGGCGGATTCGAGGGCAATGCCCAGACGCTGCGGTTGCTCACCGAGCGGATATTCTCGGCAAAACGCGCGGGGATGGACCCGACACGCGCGTTTCTCGACGGTGTGCTGAAGTACAAATCCTCCTGGTCCGAGCTGCGCGACGCGCAGGGCGCGCCGCCCGCGCATCACTTCGTGTACGACGACCAGCGCGCCTACGTCACGTGGGCCGCTGGAGGACGCGCGTTTCCGCCGGAGCTGGCGGCCGGCTCTGCGCGCGACGCGTTCAAGTCGGTGGAATGCGGCATCATGGACTGGGCCGACGACACGGCCTACTCGCTCAACGACTTGTCCGACGGCGTGCGCGCCGGGTTTCTCGACTTGCAGCGCATCGAGGCCTGGGCCGAGCGCCATGGCGAACCATGCGGCGAGGCCACGCCGCTGGGCGACCTGATGTCGGCGATCCGGCGGCGACGGGTCGATCCGTTCGTCGGCAAACGCATCGGCCGCTACATCCGGGCGACGCGCATCGAGGAGCGGGTGAATTTTCTTTCCGACCTGACCCACCGCCACCGTCATGCGTTGGTGGTCGACGACGATGTGCGTGCGGAATCCGCGCTCTTCAAGCGGCTGGCCTTCGAGGTCGTCTTCCTCGCGCCGCAGCTCAAGCAACTCGAGCACAAGGGCAGCCGGATGCTCCGCCGGATGTGGGAGGTGTTGCACGAGCGCTACCTCGGCAGCGGGCGGATCGATGGCCAGGATTTCCAATTGCTCCCCGCCGATGCGGCCGACGAGATTGCCGCCGCGCCGGACGATGCGGCGCGCGTGCGGCTCGTGTGCGACTTCCTCGCGGGCATGACCGACGGCTACGCGGCCCGCACGTACAAGCGGTTGTTTTCACCGGACTTCGGCTCGATCGGCGATTTGATCGGATGAGCGGTCGGATCCATGCGGATGAGCCCTTCATCGCTTCATCGTTCCTGCGTTTGTGAAACTCAAGATCCTCCAGATCCTTCCCGCGCTCGATGCCGGCGGTGTCGAGCGCGGCACGCTCGAGGTTGCGTCGTTCCTCGCGCGCGAGGGTCACGAAGCGTGGGTGATCTCGAACGGCGGACGTCTGGTGCCGGCGCTTGAGCACTCCGGTGCGCGACACGTCGCGATGCCCGTGCATCGCAAGCATCCGGCGACCTTGCTGCAAGTGCGGCCGCTGCGCCGGCTGATCGAACGCGAACGACCCGACATCCTCCATTTGCGCTCGCGCGTTCCGGCGTGGATCGCCTGGCTCGCCTGGCGCGGCATGGATCCGCGCACCCGCCCGCGTCTGGTCACCACCGTGCACGGGTTCTACTCGGTGAACCGCTACTCCGCGGTGATGACCCGCGGCGAGCGCGTGATCGCGGTTTCCGAAAGCATCCGACGCTACATCACCGATCACTATCCGCAGGCGGATCCGTCCTGCATCCGGGTGATCCCGCGCGGCATCGAGCCGGACCGATATCCTCGGGGATTCCGGCCCGACGCCGCGTGGCTGGATGAATGGCGGCGTGCGCAGCCGCACCTCGAGCGACGCCGCACGCTGTTGTTGCCGGGACGAATCACGCGGCTCAAGGGACACGAGGATTTCATCCGGCTGGTCGCCGCACTGCGCAAAGGCGGACACGACGCGCACGGCCTTGTCGCCGGCGACGTGCACGAGAAAAAACGCGCGTATCTTGCGGAGTTGCACGCGCTGGTCGAGCGACTCGGGATGAAGGATCACATCACGTTCCTCGGCCACCGCGCCGATGTGCGCGAAGTCATGGCCGTGTCCGACATCGTGTGCGCGCTTTCGCAGCAACCCGAATCATTCGGCCGCACTGTGCTCGAAGCATTGGCGATCGGCCGACCGGTGGTCGGTTACGATTGCGGCGGTGTCGGCGAGCTGCTGGGCGCACTTTTTCCCGCCGGTCGCGTGACTCCGGGCGACGCGTCCGGATGGGTCGCAGCCGCGGATCGGATCCTTCGCGGATCCTGCGATGCACCGCTGCCGGTCGGCGCGCCCTTCCTGCTCGACTCGATGTGCCGCGCCACGCTCGACGTGTACCGGGAGCTGGCGGAAGGTGGAAGGTAGAGCATCAAAAACGGCAGACCTGCAGACGCAAATCCAGTTTTGCAGCAGGTGACGATCGCAAAACAGGAAGACGCGCGTGATCCTTCATTGCGGTTTTCACGCGAACAACCGTCGATCGAGGGCGCGATACTGGATCGCTTCCAGGATGTCACAGGCGCGGATGGAGTCCGAGCCCGCGAGGTCGGCGAGGGTGCGCGCCACCTTGAGAATGCGGTCGTGCGCGCGGGCGGAGAAATTCAGTTCCTCCATCGCGTGGGCGAGGTACGAGCGGCTTTCGGCGTCGAGTCGGCAGTGGGCTTTGACCTGACGCGGGCCCATGGCGGCGTTGGTGCGGCAGCGGGTGCCGGCGAAGCGCTCCTGCTGGATGCGGCGTGCGGCGGCGACGCGGGCCCGGATCACCGAGGATGCTTCGCCGGGTTGTGCGCGCGAGTCGAGCTCGTTGAAATCAACAAGCGGCACCTCGACGTGAAGATCGATGCGGTCGAGCAGCGGACCCGAGATGCGCTGGCGGTATTTTTCGATTTGTCCGGGCCCGCAACGGCATTCGCGTTTCGGATCGCCGTGGAATCCGCAGGGGCACGGGTTCATCGCGGCCACCAGCATGAAGCGCGACGGAAAGGTGAGCGTGCCCGCGGCGCGGGAGATCGTCACTTCGCCGTCCTCGATGGGCTGACGCATCACCTCGAGCGTCTGCCGACGGAACTCCGGCAATTCGTCGAGAAACAACACGCCGTGATGGGCGAGTGAGACTTCACCGGGTCCCGGGTGGGTGCCGCCGCCGAGCAGGCCGACATCGGAAATCGTATGGTGCGGCGCGCGGAACGGGCGGGTGGTGAGAAATGCGTGCCGCGCGTCGAGCAGGCCGGCGATCGAGTGAATGCGCGTGGTCGCGATCGCCTCGTCCTCATCCATGTCCGGCAGGATGCCGGGCAGCCGCTTCGCGAGCATCGACTTGCCCGTGCCGGGCGGACCGATCATCAGCAGGTTGTGTCCGCCCGCGGCGGCGACCTCGAGCGCGCGCTTCACCGCGTGTTGTCCGCGCACCTCGTCGAAGTCGACGTCGTAGGTGCGCTGGGTTTCAAAGAACGTGTGGCGGTCGATGCGCGAAGGGGCGATGTCGATGCCACCCGAAAGGTAGTCCCAGGCGTCGCGCAGGTTGCGCACGGGAATCGCGTCGACCCCGTCGATCACCGAGGCCTCCGGGGCGTTGGCCTCCGGCACGATCAGACGCGTGCGGCCACGGCGCTTGGCCTCCAACGCGATCGAGAGCATCCCCTTGACCGGGCGCACCGCGCCATCGAGGCCGAGTTCTCCCACGATGCAGCAGTCGTCCGCCGCCAGCGGCTGGGTGCGGCTGGCCGCGACCATCGCCAGCGCAATCGGCAGATCAAACGACGGCCCCTCCTTTTTCAGATCGGCCGGTGCGAGGTTGACCGTCTTCGTCCCGTCGTTGAGGAACAAGGCCGATGCGCCGATCGCGGACGTGACGCGTTGCGAAGCTTCGCGGACCGCGGCATCGGGCAGGCCGACGATGATGACTTGTGGTTTGTCGGCACCACGGGCGTTGACCTCGACCTCGACTTCCACGGCATCGATGCCGCGCAGGGTGGCGGAAAAGTACTTGGTGATCATTTGAACACTTCAACCATCCGAGGTTCCGACCCGAATGCAAGCAGAATCGATTTCGAAACGGCGAAGTGCTGCGGAAAGGGGACACGCTTCACCGCCATCGCTGACATCCGCCGCGGGCGGGTTTTTGGACGATTGGTTGTATTCAGTAAATTTCTGCTTACAGTTCCATGAATTTACGTCAATGGATGGATCACCGGAGCGTGCGGCGTTGCAACGACTGGCGGGATCACCTGGCGGTTGCGGTGGGGAATCCGGGCCGCTAGGATGGACGGCCTGAGCGCCTTTCCGGGTCCGATTTCCCGGGTCGGCAAGTCAGCAAATGTCACTCGTTTTTCCTTCAGATCGCATGAAGTTCGCAGTCATTGGCCTCCGACGTGATCGCGTGATGGACTACGGTCATTCGAGGCTGTGCCGATCCGGCTGGCGGCTGGCTTGCGCGGCGGCACTTCCGCTCTGCCTTGGCGCATGTGCGAGCCACCGGGAGTCCGCTGCGGCTGGCTTGGTGTCGTCGTCGTCGCCGCCGATGCCGCGGTTCATGAGTGATCCGATCGAGCCGGTGAACCGGGGCGTGTTTGCCTTCAACCGCAGCTTGATGCAGGGCGTGTTGCAGCCGACGGCCGGCTTGTACCGCCGGGTGGTGCCCAAGTCGGCGAGGACGGCGCTGGATCGGTTCCGCCGCAACGCGGGGTATCCCGGACGGGCGGTCAACCAAGGATTGCAGGGCCGGTGGGTTGATGCGGGCGACGAGACGCGGCGCTTTGTGGTGAACTCGACGGTTGGAGTGCTCGGATTCGGGGATCCGGCGACGAAATGGGGGATGCCGCGGAGTGACGCCGACTTCGCGCAGACGTTTCGCCGCTGGGGTTGGCGTCCCGACACGTTCCTGATGCTGCCGTTCTTCGGACCGAGCGATCCTTGTCATGCGGTCGGCACGGTGGTCGATGAAGCGGCCGAGCCGTGGAACTACGCCGATGGCTGGCGTGCGGCGTCGTACGTGACGACGTTCAACCGGCTCGGCGGCACGATTGACGAGCAGGTGCGGTTCATCCGTGCGCAGGCCGACCCGTATGCCGCGGCGCGGATGATCTGGAGTTTCGCCGCGCGTGCGGACGAGCCGGACATGCGGGTGCGCGGTCCGGTGGACCTGCCGACGTTGCAGACGATGGCGGTGGGCGCGTTGCAAGTCGGCGATCCGGAATTCATTCCGCGCGGCCGCGAGATCAACGTGCGGATTGCCTCGACTGGCCGCGACCTTCCGGTGAACTACTGGTTGCAAACCGGCGAGGCACCGATGGTGTGGGTGGTGCCCGGGCTGGGTTCACATCGGTTGACGATGTCCGCGCTTGTCCTGGCGGAGCATCTGCATCAGCGCGGGTTTTCGGTTGGTGTGATGTCGAGCACGTTTCATCCCGAGTTCATGGAGCGGGCGTCGACCGCGGCATTGCCCGCGCACATGGAATCCGATGGTCTGGAGCTGCTGGCGGCGATCGGCGAGGCGGATCGCGCGATCGACCGGCGGCATCCGGGACGGCTGGGTCGGCGTGCGTTGGTCGGCTGCTCGATGGCTGGCTACCAATCGATGCTGCTCGCCGCGACCGAGCGTGGCCGCAGCCAAGGATCGCCGACGATCGACCGCTATGTGGCGATCAACCCGCCGGTCGACTTGCACGACGGGATCGAGCGCATTGATGCATTGATCGATGCGCCGTCGGGATGGCCGGAGGAAGAGCGCCAGCAGCGCATCGACAACGCGCTGCACAAGATCCGCGGGCTTGCCGGTCTGCCCAACCACCGCTTCGAGGCACCGCCGTTCGAGGGGATCGAATCCAAGTACCTGATTGGTTTGTATTTCCGGCTCACCCTGCGCGACACGGTCTTCAGTTGTTTGAATCGTCACGATTTCGGCGTGCCGGGTGGCGCTCCAGGTCGTTGGAATCGTGCGCGGGTCTATGATGACATCATGGCGGTCTCGTTCCGCGACTACTACGAGCGTTTGGCCATTCCGCATTACGAGCGGCGCGGCGTGTCGCGCTCCGAATTGTGGCGTCATGCGAACCTGCGCCATGTTGCGGCGGGTCTGGTCTCGAATCCCAACGCGCGCGTGATCACCAACCGCAACGACATCCTGCTCGACGCGGACGACCTCCGCTGGCTCCGCTCGACCTTCCGAAACGGCCGTCTTTCGCTCTTCGATGAAGGCGGCCATCTCGGCAATCTCGGCAGCCCTGCGGTACTCGACGCGATGGTTTCCCACCTCGAGGGGTTGAAATGAGCGTTCGAGCTGGAGAGGAACGCGGGTTGGCGCTTTCAAACCGTCGTGTCCGTGCGTAGCCTGTGCCCGATATGATCCGGTTGGTTGCTCCATGGATGGCCCTGCTGGCCTGCGGCATCGTCTTCGCGACGGAGCCGGATAGTCCTGCAGAGCCTGTTGTTCCTGTTCCGCCGCCAACCGTGCCGGAGGAGGTGGTCGATCCGGAGGTTCCGCCCAGCGGCGGGTCGTCGGAGCAGGCACCTCGATCGGCCGATGAGGTGGTCGAAGCAACTGAAACGGAGGCCGTGCCAGCGGACCCGCAGGGCGTGCCGACCGATGCGGCGGATGCCGCGCCGCCGGAAGAACCGTCCGATGCGTCAGCCGCTCCGCAGGCGCATCCGCGCGACGACGGCACGCGCGTCGCGGTGCTCGGCTATCACGATTTTTCCGAAACGCTTCCCGAGACGGAGATGCGGTTGCGCACCTCCAAGTTCCGCAAGCAGATGGAGACGATCCGCCTGTTGGGCCTCACTGTGGTCTCGATGGAGGATTTTTCCTCATGGAAGCGCGGTGAAAAGGACATTCCGAAGAAATCAGTGGTGCTGACCTTCGACGACGGTTGGAAATCGGTATACACCGATGCCGTGCCGGTGCTGCGTGAGTTCGGTTATCCATACACGATCTATCTGTATCGGAACTACGTCGATGGTGGCGGCAAGGCGATGACTTCGGAGATGATCCGCGAACTCGTGCGCGACGGAGTGGCCATCGGCAGTCACTCGACGAGCCATCCGTATCCAGCGACCGTGCGCAAGCAGCAGGCACAGGGGCCGGAAGTTTATGACGCCTTCCTGCGCAAGGAGATGGCCGATTCCAAAGCGTTCCTCGAATCCCGCTTCGGCGTGACCGTCGCGACCTATGCGTATCCCGGCGGGTTTTCAACGCCGGAAATGCCGCTGCTCGGCCGTGAACTCGGCTACCATCATTTCTTCACCGTGCTGCCCGGCAAAATCACGCGCGCCACACCCGACGACGCCCTGCCGCGCTACGTGATCCTCGGCACGCACGATTCGATTTTTGAAAACGCGACGACCTTCCGCGATTCCGACGAAGACGCTCCGCCAATGCCCGCCGGCGCGATCGCGGGCATGATCCAAACGCTGCCGCACGCAGTGAGCCCCGAGCCGGGCGCGCTGGTGAACGACCGCCGGCCCGAGATCCGCATCGACGTTTCCAAGGTATCCGATCTCGATCCCGCCACACTGGTGATGCATGTTTCGGGATTCGGCGAAGTGCCGGCCACGTTCGATCGCGTCTCGGGAACATTCGCGTGGAAGGTGAACCGCCAACTGCGCCATCCGACCTGCCAGGTTTCCGTTTCATGGAGGAACGCCTCGGGTGTCGCGGCCGCGCCGCTGCGCTGGGCGTTCCGCATCGACCGCGACGCGGCTTATCTCGCCGATTGACCGCTTGATCCCGCGCGCATCCCACTCCGATTCCATCCGCCATGTTCCAATCGCTTTCCGACCAGCTTGAGAAAACCTTCCGCAACCTGCGCGGAGTGGGGCGCATTTCCGAGAAAAACATCGCCGACGCCCTGCGCGAGATCCGCATCGCCTTGCTTGAGGCCGATGTGGAATTCGGCGTCGCGAAGGAACTCATCGCCCGGGTGAAGGACCAGTCGATGGGTGCCGACGTGATGAAGTCGATCAAGCCCGGCGAACAGATCGTCAAGATCTTCCACGACGAACTCGCCGCGCTGCTCGGTGGCGACCATGCGCCGCTCGACCTCAATCCGCCCGCACGCATCCTGATCTGCGGACTCAACGGCGCGGGCAAGACAACCACTTCGGCCAAGCTGGCCAACCGGCTCAAGCGCGAAGGCCGCAGGCCGGTGCTGGTTGCCTGCGACCTGCACCGCCCGGCCGCGATCGACCAACTGGCGATGCTGGCAAACCAAATCGACGTGCCGTGCTTCACGCCCGAGCCGGGCAGCACCGACGTCGTGCGGGTCGCGTCCGATGCGCTTGCGTGGGCCGAGGCCCGGCATGGCACGGTGGTGATCTTCGATACGGCCGGCCGCCAGGAGATTGACGACCGCCTCATCGCCGAACTCAAGCGGCTGCACGATTTCCTCCAGCCGCGCGAGACCTTGCTCGTCGCCGATGCCGCGACCGGCCAGCAGGCGGTCTCGGTGGCGCGTCACTTCGATGAGGCCGTGGGCATCACCGGCATCGTGCTCACCAAGCTCGACGGCGACGCGCGTGGCGGCGCGGCGCTTTCGATGCGCGCGGTGACCGGCAAGCCGGTCAAGTACATCGGTGAAGGCGAGAAACCCGACCAGCTCGCCGAATTCCATCCGGGCCGGATGGCCGACCGCATTCTCGGCATGGGCGACATCGTCGGCATGGTCGAGCAGGTCGCCGCCAAGGTGAACGAGGGCGACGCGATGCGCTCGATGAAGCGCATGCAGGAGGGCCGCTTCGACTTCAACGACTTCCTCGACCAGATGCGGATGATCCGCAACATGGGTCCGCTCG
Organism: Verrucomicrobiota bacterium; assembly: GCA_016871685.1. Classification (GTDB taxonomy): domain Bacteria; phylum Verrucomicrobiota; class Verrucomicrobiia; order Verrucomicrobiales; family Akkermansiaceae; genus Luteolibacter. Next base: position 58,489 of record VHCM01000002.1, on the reverse strand, counting down.
AGGGACTGCTCGGGATGATGCCGGGCTTCAGCAAGATCAAGAAACAGCTTCCTGGCGGCGCGCTCGACGGATCGAAGCTCAAGCGCACCGAGGCGATCGTGTTGTCGATGACTCCGCTCGAACGCACCCGCCCGGAAATCATCAAGGGATCGCGCCGCCAGCGCATCGCCGCCGGGTCGGGCACCTCGCTCATGGAAGTGAACCAGTTGATCCGGCAGTTCGGCGACATGCGCAAACTGATGAAGTCCCCCGGCAAGATGAAGAACCTGATGCGCCAGATGGGCGGGATGTCCGGCATGAAGGACATGATGAAAGGCATGGGCGGGGGGTTTCCGTTCTAGGTTTTTTAGAAATACACGGAGTGCGATGCGGGACATCGAATCCACGCCCCGGCTCGAATGAACTCAAAACAACATGAGACCGGGGGAGCGGGCCCTCAACCATGCTACGTCTGCGGACCGACCGCCTCGGGCAAGTCGGCTCATGCCGTGCGTCTCGCCCGCGACATTGGCGGAGAAATCGTCAATGCCGACGCGTTCCAGTTGTACCGCGGGCTTGACGTGCTCACCGCCGCGCCGACGCACGACGAACGCTGCGGCGTGCCGCACCATCTTTTCGGCGTCATCGACCCGTCGTCGCGCATCGATGCGGGCGGATACCTGCGGCTGGCGCGGCCGGTCATCGACGCCATCCACGCCCGGGGTCGGACGGCGGTGGTGGTCGGCGGCTCGGGATTGTATCTCAAATTCCTGACTCACGGTCCTTCGCCGCTGCCTGCGGGTGATCCGGCATTGCGCACGGAGCTCGATGCCCGTCCTCTCGACGAGCTGGTGGCGCGGTTGCGCGCGCTCGATCCGGACGAGGCGGCGCGCACCGACTTGCACAACCGCCGCTACGTGGCGCGCGCGCTCGAGATCTGCCTGCTCACCGGCGGCAGGGCGTCGGCATTGCGCGACGGATGGGCGTCGCGCACCCGGGAGGTCGCGGCATCGCTGCGTGGTGTGTGGTTGAGGCGCACGCGGGAGGATCTCCACGCGCGCATCGCCGCACGCACCGCGCGAATGCTCGACGACGGGGCGATCGATGAAGTCGCCGCGCTCGGTGACGTTTCCGCCACCTGCGAGAAAGCGATCGGGCTGCGGCAGATCCGCGCGCTGCTGGATGGAAGCATCGACCGCGCGACGTGCGCGGAACGGATCAACGCCGCCACGCGGCAGTACGCGAAGCGCCAGGAGACTTGGTTCCGCCGCGAGACGTGGCTCGAGCCACTGGATTGCGGGTGACGCATCGTGCCGCGTCGGCTTCACGCTTGCCGCCCGGTGTGTTCTGCTCCATGAATCCGCCGATGACCTTGCTGTGGTTGCCTCTACGACTGTCGGCATGTGCGGCGTTGCTGATCCTGCCGCTTGCCCGGGCGTCGTCGGCCGATCCCGCACCCGCCTATCCCGATCTTTCCGGCGGCCGTGTCCAGTACGCCGCGTTTCCCAAACCGTTGGAGTCCTACGCCGCACCATCCGGCTCCGTGATCGAGACCATCCTCGCGCGCGCCGCAGAAGAACCGTTCAACGTCGCCGCGACGGTGATTTTCCTGTTGGCGATCCTGCATACGTTCGCGGCGGGCGCATTCACACGGATTTCGCACCGGCTTGAGCATGAGCACGAGGAGCGGCTCAAGAGAGAGGGAAAACGGAGTGACTCGCAACCTGACGGCGTGCCCGAGGTTTCCTTCAAGGCTTCGTTATTCCATTTCCTTGGCGAGATCGAGGCGGTATTCGGCTTGTGGGCGATCGCACTGGCCGGAGCCGCGACCTGGTTCCACTCCTGGGAGGACTTCAAGCTGTACGTCGCCAAGGACCGTGTATTCACCGAGCCGATGTTCGTGCTGGTGGTCATGGCGATCGCCGCGAGCCGGCCGGTGCTGCGCTTCGCCGAGCAGATGTTGTCGAAAGCCGCAGCACTCGGCAAAGGATCACCCGCCGCATGGTGGCTGAGCGTGCTGACGATCGCGCCGATCCTCGGGTCCTTCATCACCGAGCCTGCCGCGATGACGATCGCCGCGTTGTTGCTTGGCAGGAAATTCTACCGCCACCGGCCTCCGCCATCGCTCGCCTACGGCACGCTCGGGCTGTTGTTCGTCAACATCTCCGTCGGCGGCACGCTCACCCACTTCGCGGCACCGCCGGTGCTGATGGTGGCGGCACCCTGGGGATGGGACACGCCATTCATGCTCGAACACTTCGGCTGGAAGGCGCTCACGGGAGTCGTGCTGTCGAGCTCGCTCTATTTCCTCGTCTTCCGCAAGGAATTGCGCCGCCTGTCGGACCGGGCGGACGGGGTCGAGGATGGGATCATCGACTCCTCGAGCTGGGCGGAGCGGCCGAACCCGGTGCCGCCATGGGTGACGCTCGTCCACCTGGTCTTCCTGGCTTGGACGGTGTACACCGCACATTATCCGGTGTTGTTCATCGGTGGTTTTCTGTTCTTCCTCGCCTTCAGCACTGCGACCCAGCACCACCAGAACACGCTTGCGCTGCGATCGCCGATCCTCGTCGCGTTCTTTCTCGCGGGGCTGATCATCCATGGCGGATGCCAGGCTTGGTGGATTGCACCGGTGATCACGTCGCTCGACGACCGCGCGTTGATGTTCGGCGCGACGGTTCTGACGGCATTCAACGACAACGCGGCGATCACCTATCTTGCGGCCCAAGTGGAAGGCATCAGTGATGCCGCGAAGCACGCGGTGGTCTCCGGTGCGGTCGTCGGCGGCGGACTCACCGTCATTGCCAACGCACCGAATCCCGCCGGCCAAAGCCTGCTGTCGAAATTCTTCCCCAAGGGAATTTCGCCGCTTGGGCTGTTTCTCGGCGCGCTGGCACCCACGGTGATCTTCTACCTTTGCTTCATCATCCTGCCCAACGGCCCGGCCAAGGCGCACGACCCCGGCCATGCTGAAATCGTTCGTGCGTCAGCCGTGACCCAACCTCCCGCCCCGTCATGTTCACCGGACTGATTGAAGCCGTCGGTTCCGTGGTCTCGCTCGAGACCTGCGGCGAACAAGCTCGGCTGACGCTTGCCATTCCCTTCGCCAACGAGCTGGCCGCGGGTGACTCGGTGGCGGTCAACGGCTGCTGCCTCACCGTGGCGGAGCTGCTGCCGCATGGCGCGGCATTCGATCTGCTTGCCAGCACGCTGCGGGTCACCGCACTCGGCGGGCTCAACTCAGGATCGAAGGTGAATCTCGAACGTGCGATGCGGGCCGACGGCCGCTTCGGCGGACATTTCGTCCAAGGTCATGTCGACGCCACCGGCGCGATCCTGCGCATCGAGCCGGACGGTCGTGATCACATTGTCACGGTGGCGCTGCCGCCTGAGGTCCACCGCTTGTGCATCGACAAAGGATCGATCGCGGTGGATGGCATTTCCCTGACCATTGCCAACCTCGATGCCGGGGCCGCGCGGTTCTGGATCACGCCGCACACGTGGATGCACACGCATTTGCACGAGGCAAAGGCCGGTCAGCGTGTCAATCTCGAGGCCGACCTGATCGCCAAGCAGGTCGACGCACTGCTGGCCGCGCGCACGGTCGGCACCTGAGGGGGTCGCCGTGCGCCGCGCGTTTCTCACGCATCCAGCTGTCGCCGGATGCGTCCGAGCACTTCCTCGTAGGCCGGCATGAGACCGCCGAGATCGCGGCGGAAGCGGTCCTTATCCATGCGCTCGCCTGTTTGCAGATCCCACAAGCGGCAGCCATCGGGCGAAATTTCGTCGGCAAGCACGATCGTGGAAGGGGCCGACTCCGGTCGGCCGAACTCGAGTTTGAAATCGACCAACCGCAGACCGCACTTGGCGAAGAACGCGCCGAGAAGATCGTTCACCTTGAGGGCCGCGCCGCGCAGATGCGCGAGTTCCTCCGGCGTGGCCAGCTCCATCTCGCGGATGTAATCGTCATTGATCAGCGGATCGCCCAGCGCGTCGCTCTTGTAGCAGAACTCGACGATCGGGCGGGTGAAGGGCCGGCCTTCCTCGATGCCGGTGCGTTTGCAAAAACTGCCCGCGGCGAGATTGCGCACGATCACCTCGACCATCAGGATGCGCACCTTGCGCACCTCGACTTGGGTGGCGTCGATCTGCCGCACGAAATGGGTCGGCACGCCCTCGCGTTCGAGCAGTTGATAGATCAGGCAACTGATCGCGCAGTTGAGTCGGCCCTTGTCTTCGAACACCGCTTTCTTCTCGCCGTTGAAGGCGGTGGCGTCGTTCTTGAACTCCATCCGCAGGAGTTGCGGATCATCCGTCGGCCACATCCGCTTTGCCTTGCCCTCGTACAACGGCTGCATGTAAGATTCTGACAACGCCCGGGTGCCAGGTCAAGCCGATGCGGTGCAGCGTCGGCGCGTCAAGAACCCGGATGACGCCGCAGGAACTCCTCGGCGAGGCTGTGGAACGCTTTCGCGCCGATGCCCGACGGATCATGTTCGAGGATGGTCTTGCCGTGGCTCGGTGCCTCGCCGATGCGCACCGCGCGCGGCACCATCGTCTCGTACATTTGCTCGGGGAAATAGTTCATCACCTCGTCGGCCACCTGGCGCGAGAGCAGCGTGCGGCCGTCGAACATGGTCATGACGATGCCCTCCAGTTTCAGCTCCGGCCCCGCGCCCGAGCCGCGGATCCGTTCGATGACCTTGACGATTTTGGCGAGCCCCTCGAGGCCGAACCATTCGCATTGCAGCGGAACGAGGATCTCGTCGGCGGCGGCGAGGGCGGAGGTCATCAGCACGCCGAGCGACGGCGGGGTGTCGATGAGGCAGAAATCAAATCGGTTGTCCGCGCGCAGCGGATCGAGCAGCGCGCGCAGCCGCACGAGGTGGTCGTCGGAGCGTGCCAACTCGATTTCCGCGCCCGCGAGATCGACCTCCGATGGAACCAACGACAAGCGCTCGCGGCCGGTGCCGACGATTTGCGTGTCGATTGCGCTGCGGCCGGTGAGTACTGGGTAGAGGCTGCACCCGTCCGGGGCGTCGATGCCCAGGCCGCTGGTCGCGTTGGCCTGCGGGTCGAGATCGATCAACAACACGCGCTTGCCGCGCATCGCAATGGCGGCCGACAGATTCACCACCGTGGTGGTCTTCCCCACGCCTCCCTTCTGGTTGGCCACCGCGATGATCCTCATGTTTCGAAGCGCTCCAGCCTTCTGCAGCCGGCCGCGGCTGGCAATCAAAACCGCCCAAAACCGCCGGTGCGGTGGATTTTCGACTTTTCAATGATGCGGCCTTGGCCTAGCATTCATTTCCGCCAACGGAAACGGTGGTCGTAGCTCAGTTGGTAGAGCCCCGGATTGTGATTCCGGTTGTCGCGGGTTCGAGTCCCGTCGTCCACCCCATCCTTTCCCATCGGGAGGCCACTCCGGCCGCCGGACGGGAGAGGGGGAGCCCCGCCCTTGCGATGCAGCCGCTCGAAAGCCGCATTCAGTACAAGTTCCGCAACTCGCTGTTGCTGGCGGAGGCGCTGACGCATCCGAGTCTTGCGTACGAATCGCACAAGGCCTTCGACAACCAGCGGCTCGAGTTCCTCGGCGATGCGGTGTTGCAACTGGCCGTCACCGAAAAGCTTTACCGTCTGTTCCCGGAGTTCACCGAAGGTCGGCTCACCAAGCTGCGCGCCCGCGTGGTTTCCCGTAGGGCGCTGGCCCGGTTGGCGTCGTCGATTGATCTGGGGGACTACGTCATGCTCGGCAAAGGCGAGGAGCAGAGCGGCGGACGTCGGCGGCCCTCGACCTTGGCCGATGCGTTCGAAGCGCTCATCGGCGCGGTCTATCTCGATGCGGGAATGAAGCCGGCGCGCGAGTTGGTGCTGCGCCTGCTCGACGGCGACATCGACGGCATGGTGGAAAGTCCCGACGAGCGCAATCCGAAAGGCGAATTGCAGGAGGTGCTGCAGTCGATCCATCCCCACGCCCCGGTGTACCGCATCGTTTCGGAAGCCGGACCCGACCACCGTCGCGTCTTCCAAGCCGAGGTGTCGTGGCGCAAAGCCGTGCTGGCGACAGGCAAGGGCAAAAGCAAGAAGGAGGCCGAGGCCCGCGCCGCAGCCGAAGCACTCAGAACCCGCGTCTGGGAAGCGTGAGGAAGGGATCGTGAAGGCGTTGCCCCGCGGTGCGGATCACCACTCGGTGATGCGGCGGAACCGGTCGATGCGCTCGTTCAGTTCGCCATCGTCGAGCGACTCGAGCCGCCGGGTCGAGAAGGCCTCACAGGTGAACGAGGCCAGCACGCTGCCATGAATGATCGCGCGGCGCAGCACGTCGTGTCCGTACGGTCCAGCGCCTTGCGCGGCGAGGAATCCGGCCATCGCACCGAGAAACGTGTCGCCCGCACCTGTCGGGTCGGCGACGTGGTCGAGCGGCCATGCCGGACAGCGGAACAGGCCGTCGTGTGGCGCGGTGCCGCCGCTGAAGAGCATGGCGCCGAACTCGCCGAGTTTCACGACGATGTGCTTGGGTCCCTTGTCGAGCAGGGTGTGTCCGGCGCGCACGAGATTGGAGGTGCCCGCCAGTTCGCGCGCCTCGCCTTCGTTGAGCACAAGCAGGTCGAGCTGCGGCAGCACCTGGTGAAGGCGTTCGTTGGCGATTTTGATCCACAGGTCCATCGTGTCGGCGATGACGAAGGTCCCTTTGCCGCCAGCACCCTCGATTTGCGAAAGCATTTCGAGTTGGTTGTCGGGCGACATGTTGGCGAGCACGGCGATGCCTGCCGACTTCGCCGATTGGGGCACCTTGACCTTCCATCCTTCGAGCACGTTGAGTCCGACGCGGTGGGTGGTGCGTTCGTTCATGTTCTCGTGGTACTCGCCCGACCAGGTGAAGGATTCATCCGGCGAGCGTTCGACTCCTTGCAGGCAGATCCCGCGTCCTTCGAGCATCTCGAGATGGGCTGCGGGGAAATCGCGGCCGACGATGCCGATGAGCGAGACCGGCCGGGTGTGGAACGACGCAGCGAGCGCGGCGTAGGCGGCGGATCCGCCGAGCAGGTCAGCACCTTCGGCGTGCGGGGTTTTGACGTGGTCGATGGCGATCGTGCCGCCGATGGCGAGGTGGGCATGGTTGCGGGTCATGGATGCGAGCGGGCTGTGCGCGGCGGGATTCAACGGATGTGAAAACATGTTCAATCGCACGCGGAATACCAGCCGAATTCCCGGGTTTTTCCTTTTCCATCGGTGGTTCTCTTCGCTTGATCCCGCGGAGTGCGGACCGGATACTCACTTGCCGTCGGGGGGTGCCGCCCGGTCCTTTGATCCGCATGCCCAAGCTTCCCCTCGGTGTGTTTTCCGATTCAGGCGCGCGCAGCCTGATCCGCCGCGTGTTGCGTGAGAACTTCCGGACCTACGTCGGCCGCTATGTGCTGGCGTTCGTGCTGATGGGCTGCACCGCGGCGGCGACCGGCGCCTCGGTGTTCCTGATGAAGAACATCACGCAGGTCGTCTTCGGTGGTGGCGCGCCCGATGCCGCGGCGTCCGCCGCCGGGCGTGGCGCGGCGCTGCCCGGCACATGGGACGACCGCGCGCTCGATTGGATCGGCGGCCTTGCCCGCCATCTTTACGCGCCGTCGGAACCCGGACTCGTCCGGCTGAGCGCCGTGTCGCTGGCGATCATCTTCGTATTTTTGGTCAAGGGTGCGTCGCATTACGGGTCGTCGGTGATCCTCGCGCGGATCGGCAACAACATCATCGCGCGGCAGCAGGAGCGCATCGGCCGCCACGTGTTGCGCCAGTCGCTGGCGTTCTTCGTCCGCTATCCGTCCAGCGACCTGATCACGCGCACGTCACAGGCTGCCAGTTCGGCGAGTTCGGTGATGAGCCTGCTGATGATGCGCGTCCAGGACCTCTTCACTTCGGCGGCGTTGCTCTTCGCCATGTTCAAGCTCGACTGGCGGTTGTCCTGCGGCGCGTTGTTCGTGATGGCTCCGGTGCTGTTGCTGCTCGGCAACATCGTCAAGCGGATCCGCAAGGTGGCGGCCTCGCAGTACCAAGGACTCATCCAGGTGGTTTCCGCGATCCAGGAGGCCATTCTCGGCAACAAGCTCATCAAAACGTACAACCTTGAGGACCACATGAGCGGCCGCTTTCGTGAAGCGGTGGGCGGTGTCGAGCAGCGTGCCAACAAGATGGCGGCGGTGTCTGCCCGCACCAGCCCGGCGATGGAGTTCATGGGCGGCCTGGCGGTTGCCTGCATCGTGTTCTACGGCGGGTACCGCAACCTCGCGACTGGCCAGGGGGCCGACTCGCTCATCGCGTTCCTCACCGCCTTGTTGCTGGCCTACGAACCGATCAAGCGCATTGCCCGCATGAACGTGCAAGTGCAGGCGTCACTCGTCGGTGTGGGCATGCTCTACGAGGTGCTCGACATGGATCACTCGATCCCGGATGCGCCGGGCGCGCGTGCGTTGGAAGTGCGCGACGGTGCGATCCGGCTCGAGCGCGTCGGCTTCGCCTACCGTCCCGGCGTGCCGGTGGTGCGCGATGTCTCGCTCGAGTGCGAGGGTGGCGCGGTCACCGCGCTGGTCGGACCGTCGGGCAGCGGCAAGTCCACGTTGCTCAACTTGATCGAGCGGTTCTACGAGGCGGACTCCGGCACGATCCGCATCGACGGTCAGGACATCCGCTCGATCACCACCGCGTCGTTGCGCGCGAATTTGTCGTTGGTGAGCCAGGACACGTTCCTCTTCTCCGATACGATTCGCAACAACATCCGGTTTGCCCGGCCGGACGCGTCCGACGCCGAGGTCGCGGATGCGGCGCGCGCCGCATCCGCGCATGACTTCATCCTCGAGCAGCCCCAGGGATACGAGACGCAGGTGGGCGAGAACGGCGGACAGCTTTCCGGCGGTCAGCGTCAGCGGATTTCGATTGCGCGCGCGTTTCTCAAGAACGCGCCGATCCTGTTGCTCGACGAGGCGACTTCCGCGCTGGACAGCGAGTCCGAGCAGCAGATCCAACAGGCGTTCGACCGACTGATGAACGGGCGCACCACGGTGGTGATCGCCCACCGGTTTTCGACGATCCGCAACGCGCGTCGGATTCACGTGATGCGTGATGGCGGGATGATCGCGAGCGGGTCGCATGAGGAACTGATGCGCGATCCGGAGGGGCTTTACGCCTCGCTTCACCGGCTGCAGTACGGGCATGCGGGTGGCGCGGGTGCTTGATCGGGGATGTTGCCGACGCGCGTTGGGGGAAATTCCCCATCGCCAAACCGATCGGCCATTGCGAGGATGAAGTCGTGCATTCCGCGCAGGCCACGTTGATCCGCCTGATCCGGCTTGGCGACACGAGTTGGATTGTTCATTGGTCCACCGACGCCCACGGGTTGGTGCGCACGGCGGCCAAGGGGGCGCGGCGTCCGTCGAGTCCCTTTGCGGGCCGACTCGATTTGTTTCATGCGGCGGAAATCGAATTTCAGCGCGCGCGCCGGGGTGATTTGCACGCGTTGCGCGAGGTTGCGGTGATCGACCGCCGCGATGGGCTGCGGGCGAGTTATCCCGGTCTGCTGTTGGCGGGCTACTGCTGCCGGTTGTTTGAGTCCGCTGTCGAACCCGAGCATGCCGACCCGGCGCTTCACGATTTGCTGTGCCGCGCCCTCGACCACCTGGCCGCGGCGGGACCGAGCCTGCGGGCGATGCGGCATTTCGAGCGCGAACTCACCCGGCTGCTGGGTGTTGCCCAGGAACAAGTCCCGCCGGAGGTGTCGTTGCGGCGGCATCTGGGGCACCTGCCCGAGTCTCGCGACGAATTGACGGCACTGCTGACGGGTCACGCGGATTTGGACTCGTCAACCGGCCCATCATCGGCGATATTGTCGTCAGAACCTACCAACGATTCTCCATGGACTCCCCGACCGCCACCCTGATTGGCATTCTCAAGGACCGCGTTGCATCGCTGCGCTTTGCCGGTGATCTCAAGGAGGCGCTGCACGCGTCCAATGCCGCAGTCGAGAAATGCCAGCAGGCGCTCGGAACGGATCCGGAGACGATCGATGCCTTTGCCTCGGCGCTTGAGATCCGCGGCGACCTTCAGCGCGAACTCGGTCATCCCGAAGCGGCGCGCGACGACTATGCCCAGGCGATCGAGCAGTTGGAAAACCGGCCGGACCGGTTGGACCGCGTCGGTTGCCTGCATGCGGCGATGGGGGCCGCCTACGATGCGATGGGGCGACGCGACAAGGCGCGCGACCACTGGCTTGAGGCGATCGGGTTTTTCGAAAAGTGCGAGCCCCCGCTGTGGTTGGACATCGCCACGATTTCCAACAATCTCGGCTACCTCAGCAAGACCGGGAACGATCTCGACAAGGCCGAAAGCCATTTTCTGCGCGCGCTCGAGATCACGCATTCGCAACTGGGTCAGGAACACGAACAAACCGCGTCGATTTCGAGCAACCTCGGCGCGCTGTATCAGGCCGCCGGCTATCGCGAGCAGGCGCGCGAGATGCACATGATGGCGCTCGAGACGCGCCGCAAGCTGCTCGGTGAGGATCATCCGGACACCGCGCAGTCGCACAACAATCTGGCGCTTGCGTTGTTGAGCACTGGCGACCGGTCGTGGGCCCGCCGACATTTCGAGCGTGCGCTTGCCTCGTACGAAGCGCTCGGCCCGGAATACGTGGCCGACCTCGAAGCGGTTGCCGCCAACTACTGTGATTTCCTCCGCGATGAGGGGGAAATGCGGCTCGCCGACATCATTGCCGGCAGGGTCAGGCAGGTGGTCGGCGGTACGGGCTCCGCATCCGGCAAAGACGGAGCACAGCAGACGTTGAAGCCCGACGGCGTGGGCATGTGAAACCAGCGGTCCGCGCCTACCCGCGCAGGCGTGCGCGCAGCGCAAATGGCAGGTGGCGGGCGAGCGCGGCGAACTTGGTGGCGGATGGCACTCGATAGCGGGTGCGGAACACACGGAAGCCATCGTTGCGCATGCGTGCCAACAGGGATGTGTAGATGTCGGCCATGACCAGCGCGGGGGCGAGCGCCGGGCGGTCGCTTGCAGGAAGGACGGCGCGTGCCTCGCGGTGGAACGCCTCGACGCGGTCGGCTTCGAACTCCATCAAGCGAAGGAAGGCCGGTGATGCCTCGCGCCGCGCAAGATCGGCTTCATCGAGTCCGAAACGCTCGAGGTCTTCAAGCGGCAGATAGAGCCGTCCGCGGTCGAGATCCTCGCCGATATCGCGCAGGATGTTGGTGAGTTGCAGCGCGCGGCCAAGCGCGTCGGCATACGCATCGGCCGCGGGATCCTTGCAGCCATACAGGTGTGCGGACACACGGCCGACCGCGCACGCGACCTGTCCGATGTAGGGATCGAGTTCGTTCCATGTCGCGAAGCGCCGCGGCTCGAGATCGGCGAGACAGCCGTCGACCACCGCGGTGAGCAGCCCGACCGGAATCCGGTGGCGTTGTTGCAGCTCCACCACCGAGCGTTGCAATGACGCTCCCTCTGCCGGTGCGGAAGTCAGCGCGTCCCTCCATTGCGCGAGCCGCACCCGTCGTTCGGTGAGTGGCAGCGTGTCGTCATCGGCGAGGTCGTCGAGCGTGCGGCAGAACGCGTAGAAGACGATCGTGTCGCGGCGTTGGCGCGTCGGCAGGATGCGGAGCGCGAACGCGAGGTTGGATTTCGCGCGGCGGGTGATCTCCGCAGCTTCGGACATGGCATCGGATCAGCGGATGAATCCCCAGTGGCCGGTGGTGACCGGCCAGAGGGAGAAAAGCGCGGGCCCGACGAGGTTGAATCCGCGCACGGCGCCCCAGTAGCGTGAGTCGAGCGAATTGCCCGAGTTGTCGCCGAGCGCGGCGTACTCGCGCAGCGCGGGTATGGCGGCCGATTGCAGGCGCATCTCGTCCTGCGGTCTGGCCAGCGACTGGCGGATCAGTTTCCCGGGTACGGCCATTTCCGGTCCGGCCAGCGAGTACCCACCGGGGTTGATTTCGTACGTGCCTGTGCCCTCGCTGACGCGGCGGATGCCGGGCTCCCCGGCGATATGGCCGTCGATGAGCAGGTCGGGCGGACGGATCGAGAGGGTGTCGCCCGGCACGCCGCAGAGGCGTTTGATGTAGTGCGAACCGGCGGCCTGCTCGCCGCTGCGGTCGTGGATGCCGCGGATGCCCATCGTGTCGAATACGAAGACCTCGCCGCGCTTTGGTTTGCGGAAATGATACGAGAACTTGTCGACCAGCACGAGATCGCCCGAGTCGACCGTGCCTTCGCACAGCACGGTGCCCTTGGCGAGCACGCCGCCGCGCCGCCCGGCGTCCTGCAGTGCCTCACGCAGCCCGATCTGCAGGCTGGGTCCGCGCGGGGCGGGCAGGCGCAGCGGGTCGGAATCGAAGAAGTGGATTTCGCTGCGGCTGAAGAAGTGGGCGACCTGCACGTCGCGCACATCGAAGTCGGCGCCGCCGCCGGGTCTGCGGCGCACGATGTGGATGCGGCGGTCGCGGTCATTGACGAGTTTGACGTACGATCGGCCGCGCAGGACTTTCTCGGCCATGCGTTGCGGCCAGGCCGGCCATTCGGCTTCGGGTTTGGGTGTGCCGATGATGCCGTTGAGTGTGGGCTGCATCGATCCGGTTGGAATGCGGAACGGCTGGAGGTAATAGGCGCGCAGACCGAGGGCGATGACGATGGCGACGAACATGACCTCGACGTTCTCCTCGAGCCAGTTCAGCGGTTTCTCGTAAGGCAGCGCGTGTTCGCAGGTGGCGCGCAGTTGTTTCGACGCCTCGTCGGACTTGGCGCGGTCGCCATCACGCACCGCCTGCAACAAGTCCTCGCGGCGCGATTCGATTTCGGCGATGCGGTCGGGCTTGAGCAGATCGCGCTTGTAGTGGACGAACTTGCGCGCGCCCTTCGCGAGGTGGATGGCCTCTTTTTTCCAGCGCGCCCTGAACATGCCGCGCATGGTTCCCCGGAATCCGCCGCACTGCAAGCCTCGAGGGTTCCTGTGCGGGGACGGCTCTCACATGCCGGCGGGCGGCAACGGATTGCCGGGACCCGAAGCGGGGCGTTGCACATCGGCGGGATAGCGGAACCGCGCCTCGATGCGGAAATCGAACAAAACGTCCTCCCAGCGCAGGTCGCCATCTTTGTGGTGGACGACCCAGCGTTCCGCCGCGCGGCGGCCCGGCCCGGGAACGACGATGCCGATGTGGGGCTCGGCATCGGCGAGCGACCAAACAACGATGTCGCCGGGTTGGTAATCCTGTGGATCGCGTGATGCTTCGATGGTTGTGCCCTTGCGTTCGAAGAAGCGGCGGAGATTGGCGACGCGGCGGTGGTCGATGTTCGGGTCGGGCCCGAGCGCGCCCCACAACTGCGGATAGAGGCGGAAATCCGATTTCATGTCCTCGTGCACCTCCTTTTGCAAGTCGATGCCGGTCCTGCGGTAGGCACGCACGATCACATCCGCCGCGTTGCCTTTGCCCGGCGGGATGTCGCCGCCGGGATAGCTGATCTGATAATACGCGCCGTCGAATGTGACCGGTTCGCGTGAATGGGCGAGTGCCGCGGCGGCAAGCGTGTCGCCCGGGCGACCCGAACCGGCGAGCGACGAGATCAACAGCGCGGCCTGCTCGGTCGATACGGATTCCTGCGTGGCCTTGAGAAAGGGCAGCAGCGGGCGCCCGAACCAGAGTGCGATCGCCATGGCAATCAGGCCGATCACCCAGCCGCCGAAAATGTTTGGGCGCTTGGGACGTTGCGGGCGCGGACCGATGTATTCGATGGTGCTGAACAGGTCTGGTCGGGAACGCGCCATGAAACGGGTGCGGCGAGTGAAGCAGGTCGGGTACGGGCTGGCCACTCATTTCCTTTGGATTACCGAAATTTTTCGGCAGCGCGGCATGATGTCGGCCGCTCTGTTCTCGACAGCGGATCGACCGGGTCGGCAGCATCGGTCATGCAGGTGTTTGCCGCGGCCTTGCCCTGGGATCCTGCGGGATGCCCGCCGCCGCTCACCGTGGAGTCGCTCGACTGGTCCGGCGCACCGCTGCGATCGGCGCAGGCCCACGCACTGGTGACCGACCCCGCGCGCCTGTGGTTTTTCGTGCGGTTCACTGGACCGCTTGTGACTGACCCGGCCGTACGTGCGGGTGCGTTTCACGAGGGGCTGTGGCATCACGATGTGGCGGAATGCTTCGTCGCCGGTGCCGCGGGCGTCGGCTACCTCGAGTGCAACCTCTCGCCGACCGGTGCCTGGTGGGCCTGTGCCTTCGACGCGCCGCGTGTCCGGTCCGCCGACCCGTTTGTGCCTCGGGAGGACATCCGCACGTGGTGCGACGATGCCGGTGACGGTGCGAGGCATGTGGCGCTGTCGCTGCCGCTTGCTTGGATCGAGTCACGCGTCGGCCCGCTCGCGAGTGCGCGTGCCAACATCACGATGATCCTCGAATCCCCGCGGCAACGGTATGTCACGGCGTCCAATATCGGCGGTGGCGAGCCCGACTTCCACCGGCCGCAGTGGTTTCCGCAGGTTTGCGTCAGTCCGCTGGTGCCGGTGTCCTGAAATGGAAATCACGGCACCCGCGGGAATTTCGAAAAGTCGGGCGGACGTTTTTCGAGGAACGCCTGTTTGCCCTCCCTGCCTTCCTCGCTCATGTAATAGAGTAGCGTCGCATTTCCCGCGAGTTCCTGCAATCCGATCTGACCGTCGCAATCGGCGTTGAGCGCGGCCTTGAGGCAGCGCAGCGCGAGCGGCGAATGGGCGAGCATCTCGCGGCACCAGCGCAGCGTCTCGGTTTCCAGTTCGGCGAGCGGCACCACGGTATTGACCAATCCCATCTCCAACGCCTGCTTGGCGTCGTACTGGCGGCACAAGTACCAGATTTCCCGCGCTTTTTTCTGCCCGACGATGCGCGCGAGGTAGCTCGATCCGAGGCCGCCGTCGAACGAGCCGACCTTCGGTCCGGTCTGGCCGAAGCGCGCGTTGTCCGCCGCGATCGTCAGGTCGCAGACGACGTGGAGCACGTGTCCGCCGCCGATCGCGTAGCCGGCGACCATGGCGACCACCGGCTTGGGCAGTGAGCGGATCTTTTTCTGCAGGTCGAGCACGTTGAGCCGCGGCACGCCGTCGTCGCCGACGTATCCGGCATGACCGCGGACTTTCTGATCGCCGCCGGAGCAAAACGCGAGGTCGCCCATGCCGGTGAGGATCACCACGCCCACCGCCGGGTCCTCGTGCGCGAGATCGAAAGCGCGCAGCATTTCCGAAACCGTCTTGGGTCGGAACGCGTTGCGCACCTCGGGCCGGTTGATCGTGATCTTGGCAATGCTGCCGCCGTCGGTGGTTTCGTAAAGAATGTCCTCAAAGTCGCAAACCTTCTGCCACATGGCCGCGAGCGTGAACCAAGACCGGCCGCGTCGCAACCCGCGAGATCGCAAGCGAACGAATCAGGAACCCGTCACGAGGTCGGCGAATGCCCTGATCTCCGCGGCCAGCACGTCCGGCGCTTCCCATGGCACGCGGTGTCCCGCGCCGGGCACCACCGCCAGACGACCGGCCGGCAGGTGATCGACGGCGCGTCGCGCGAGATCGAGGAATTTCGCATCGCGATCACCCGCCACCCACAGCACCGGGGCCTGGATTTCCGCGAGTCGATCCCACAGCGGCGCTTGTGCGCCCAGCGACCAGTCGATGAACCGTCGCGCGATCACCTGCCGGTGTTGGGCGAGTTTCTTTGCCGACTCCTCGTCCCGCGGCAACGCGCCGCCGAGCACCGCCTGAGCGTTCCACGCATTCAGGAATGCGTTCCAGTCCGACGTGATCGCGCGTGCGGCCCATTCGCGGTCCGCCGCGCGCCGCGCCGCGCGATCGCTCTCCGACTCCAGCCCCGGATGGGCGGAGATGATCACCGCCGCCTGCCACGGGTGATGCTCCTCAAGCAAGGCATGCAGCGCGAGCCGACCACCCATCGAGTAACCGACGAGCACGCGGCCGCCCGCGCGACAAGGTTCTTCCAATGCCTCGGCATGGAGCGCCGCGGCAAAGCCGGGCATCGACAACGACGCATCGTCGGCAAATCGCCAGAGGTCGATCGCGCGCGAGGCGATCCGCTGTTGCGCCAGCAGCGCCGACAGGGTGCGCCAGTCGCCCGAGTGTCCGACCGCGCCATGCAGGCACCAGCATTCGATCCGCGCTGCGGGAGCCTCGACCCGCTCGTCCGACACTCTGGATCTCCGGATCACGCGCCGCCGCCGGCGATGCGGGCGAACTTGTCGTCGACGAAGCGCAGGACGAGTTCCTCCGCAGCCTCGTTGCCGATGCGTTCGACCACTTCCACGGAAAACCCCCGGGCGATCAGCTGGCGCGCGCTCACGGGGTCGATGCCGCGGGCGCAGAGGTAGAAGATCTCCTCGTCGCTGATCTGCGCGGATGTCGATCCGTGCGAGCATTTCACCTGGTCAGCGTTGATTTCCAGACCGGGCATCGAATTCGCCTCGGCGGTGTCGCTCATCAACAGGTTGCGGCACGTCTGGTAGGCGTCGGTGTGGTGCGCGCCCTCGTCGACGAAGATCAGTCCGGAGAAGACGGTTTTCGCATTGTCGTAGAGCGAGTTCTTGTAAAGCAAATCGGAACAGGCGCCCTCGGAGACGTGGTGCTGGAAGGTGCGCTGGTCGTATTCCTGTTCGCGCGCCGGGATGGACACCGCGAGCATGTCGGAACGCGCGCCGGGCCCCTCGAGCCGCGACATCGACTCGTTGCGCGCCCACGAGGCACCGGTGTTGAGGATGAACGCCTTGGCTGACGCGTCGCGCGCCGCCGAAGTCTCGTGGATCTGGATCATGCGCGTCACCTCGTTGAAAGCCTGGATGGCGATGTAATCGAGCGTCGAGTTCTCGCCGGCCGACAAGTCGTTGAATGCGATCGCCAGCCCCGGCTCGAGATCCGCCGCCGAGCGGAAGATGTCGATCACGCGCACCTTCGACGACCGGCCGGTGACCACCAGCGTGTGCGGGAAGATGCCGGTGTTGCCGCCCGCGATCCAGTGATGCACTTCGATGGGATCGGCGACTTCCACGTGGTCGGCGACATGCACGAAGAGCCCGTTGGCAACCATCGCCTCGTGCCATGCGGCGTACTTCGCCGAGCCCAGACGGGTTTCCTGTTTCATGAAGTGTTGCTCCACGAGGTCCGGATGCGAAACCAGCGCCTCGGCCAGTGGCAGGCAAATGATGCCCGCGGGAAGCCGGGTGGTCTCCGAGTGAACCAGCGTGTCGTTGACGAAGACGAGCTTCGCGGCGGTGCTCCCGATGCCGGTGGAGCGCGCGATCAGGTGATCCGTCGCGGGTGCTTGACCCGAGTTGCTCGTGAAGCCGGCGAAGTCGAGCTGACTGAGGTTCGAGAAGCGCCAGGCCTCATCGTTGCGTTTCGGTGCGGGCGTGGCCTCGAAGCGCAGCCTCGCGGCGTCGCGGCGGGCGGTGAACCAGTCGGGGAGGGTGGTGGAGTGTGTGTCGGTGGTGCTCATGGGCCGGTGTGTGATTCAGGTGGATTGGCCGGGATCCTTCAGAAGTCCCAGATCGATGAGATCCTTGCTTCTGGCGGTGGCCCGTTTGTTTTTCAACAAGTCATCAAGCGAGATGAAGGGGATTTGTCACCCGTGTAGCGCGGCCGCCCGTGGGCAGCGAGCGCATAACCACCGATGACGACGAACTCAACTTTGCGAGAGAGCAACAATCCGATGCACTCTTTGAAGTCTCGGTGGATCTCCAGTTTCGGATTCATACATTTGCGATCTGAGGACTTCAAGGGCGGAAAGGCGCTCGTCGGGGGTACGTGTGAGCCAGTATTCAAGACTCCGTTCATCGTCACCCTCGACGGGAACCACGCGTGCGATGCTCCGTATCATGCGGCCATGAGTGTTCATCAGCCCACGCTGCCCTCCATCTCGAGGTCGATCAGGCGCTTGAGTTCGACCGAGTACTCCATCGGGAACTCGCGCACGAGGTCGTTGATGAAGCCGTTGACGGCCAACGACATCGCGTGGCCTTCGTCGATGCCGCGCTGCTGCATGTAGAACAGCATTTCCTCGGACACCTGGGACACCGACGCCTCGTGCTGGGTGGCGTGGCGGTTGCCCCGCACGGTGATGGCCGGGTAGGTGTCGGTGCGCGACCGGCTGTTGATGAGCAGGGCGTCGCACTCGGTGTTGTTCCGGCAGCCCTTGAGGTGCCGCGGGATGTGCACCTGGCCGCGATAGGTCGCGCGGCCCTCGCCCACCGAGATCGACTTCGAGACGATGTTGGAGGTCGTCTCGTCGGCGGCGTGGATCATCTTCGCGCCGGTGTCCTGGTGCTGGCCGGTGTTGGCCAGGGCGATCGAGATCACCTCGCCGCGCGCGCGACGCCCCTTCATGATCACGCCGGGATACTTCATCGTCAGGCGCGAGCCGATGTTGCAGTCGATCCAGCGCACCTCGGCGTCCTCCATGGCGAGGCCGCGCTTGGTGACGAGGTTGAAGACGTTGCTGCTCCAGTTCTGCACGGTGACGTACTGGATCTTCGCTCCCTTGAGGGCGACGAGTTCAACGACTGCGGAGTGCAGCGTCGCGGTCTCGAATTTCGGGGCGGTGCAGCCCTCCATGTACATCACTTCCGCGCCTTCGTCGGCGATGATGAGCGTGCGCTCGAACTGGCCGAAGCTCTCCGAATTGATGCGGAAGTACGCCTGCAGCGGCTGCTTGAGCTTCACGCCTTTGGGCACGTAGATGAACGAGCCGCCGGAGAACACCGCGCTGTTGAGCGCGGAGAATTTGTTGTCGCCTGTCGGGATCACCTTGCCGAACCACGGCCGGAAGATCTCCTCATGCTCCTTGAGCCCCTCGGACGAACTCACGAAGAGGACACCCTGCTTGCGCAGCTCGTCCTTCATGTTCGAGTACGCGGCCTCGGAATCGTACTGCGCCTCGACGCCCGCGAGGAACGCGCGCTCCTGATCGGGGATGCCGAGCCGCTCGAAAGTCTTGAGCACATCCTCGGGCACCTCGTCCCACGAGCGCTTGGGCCTCTCGCCGTCCGACAGGTAGTAGCGGATGTTCTCAAAGACGATGTTCTCCAGATCCCGCGTCGCCCAATGGGTCGGCATCGGTTTTTCCAAAAACACGCGCAGCGCCTTGTGGCGGAACTCGCGCACCCACTCGGGGTCGTTCTTGACGTCGCAGATGTAGTCGATGGTGTTGGCCGTCAGCCCGCGGCCGGCGTCGTACTTGTGGCGCTCGGGAAACGTGAAGTCCCCCTTGCTGCGGTCGATGTCGATCGCCTCGCGGGTCTCGTCGTCGAGGATGGCGTTGGTTTCCTGGTAGGACATGGTTCGGGGTCCGGTCGGGGCTTGTGGTTCGGGGTAATTCAGGCGAGCGCGGCCTCCTTGAGGAAGTCGTAGCCGTGGGCCTCGAGTTCCTGGGCCAGCTCGGGTCCGCCGGTGCGGACGATGCGGCCGCCGGCCATCACGTGCAGCACATCCGGCGTGATGTGGTCGAGCAACCGCTGGTAGTGCGTGATGAGCAGGAAGCCGCGGTCGGGCCCGCGCATCGAGTTCACACCCTTGGCGACGATCTTCAGCGCGTCGATGTCGAGGCCGGAGTCGGTCTCGTCGAGGATGCAGTAGCGCGGTTCGAGCATCATCATCTGGAGGATCTCGTTGCGCTTCTTCTCGCCGCCGGAGAACCCTTCGTTGACCGCGCGGCCGGTGAACTTCCGGTCCATCTCGAGCAGGTCCATGCGCTCGTAGAGGGATTTGTAGAACGCGACGGCGTCGATCTCCACGCCTTCGGGCAGTCGCGCCTGCAGCGCGGCGCGGATGAAGTTGGCGTTGGAAACGCCGGGAACTTCCGCCGGGTATTGGAACGCGAGGAAGACGCCCGCCCGCGAGCGCTCGTCGATGGACATCGCCAGCACGTCCTCGCCTTCCAGCGTCACGCTCCCCCCGGTGACCACGTAGCCTTCATGGCCCGCGATCACTTTGGACAAGGTGGATTTGCCGGAGCCGTTGGGTCCCATGATCGCGTGGACCTGACCTGTCGGCACGTCGAGGCTGACGCCTTTGAGGATTTCAGTGCCGTCTTCGAGGGTGGCGTGGAGGTTCTGGATGCTGAGGCTCATGGGGTTGGTGGTGGGTGGGGATTGGAGTGGGGATCAGAGGACGGGGACGTTGCCGCGCAGGGTGATTTCGATGTCCTGAACGACCGCTCCGGGCGGCAGGTCGAGAAAATCGGCGGGATTGAAGCCGGGCTTGAAACCCACGTCGTGGATCACCCCGGTGCTCTCGTCGTGAAAGTGGCCGTGTTCCCGCAGGTTCGGGCAGTAGCGCGACGATTCCCGCTCGAAGTTCACCTGGCGGATCACGCCGTGGTTCACCAGCGCCTCCAGGCAGTTGTAGACGGTGGCCAGCGAAATGTTGGGCAGGCGGTCCTTGGCCCTCACGAATACCTCGTGGGCGGTCGGGTGGCTGCGCTCCTCGAGCAGGATCCGGTAGATCTCCTGCCGCTGACGCGTCATGCGCAGACCGGCAATCTCATCAGGAATGCCGGTGCGGTCGTCGCAGGAATCGTGCTTGCCAACCATCTCGCGGCCGCAAACTAATCGCGATGCTTCCAAAATCAAGAATGATTCCAATTCCTGTTTCGATCTCATCATCGCGCAGATCTGGTCACATGGTCGGCCTCGCAAAATCTGCGGACCCACTGCCCAGCCCACCGGGTGCCGCGTCCTTCATGCCCACCATCGCTGGAAAATCCAAGGATCGACAGGAATTTTGATAAAAGGACTGTCCCTTTATCCGAAAATGTCAGTCGCCGGGATCCAGGAGGAGCGGATCCCCGGGGGGCAGATCGTGGTGGATCCGCGTAAATCCGATTTCGATAAAAGGACTGTCCCTTTATCTCAATGGGCACCGCGAGATCCAATAAAAGGACTGTCCCTTTATCTTCTCTGGGTGCCGGTGTCCTTGGCGGAATGCGGGAGACGGCCCGGGCGAACGTGGTTGCCGTCGGGTCTGTTTGCTTGCCGGGGAGGCAGGTCTCGCTAGGGTGTCGGCATGTCGTCGAGTTTCGGCAGGGTGTTCCGCGTGACGACCTTCGGTGAGTCGCACGGGGCCGGGATTGGTGTGGTGATCGACGGCTGTCCGCCGCGGGTTCCGGTGTCCGTGGAGGAGGTCCAACGCGAACTCGACCGGCGGCGGCCGGGTCAGTCGGATATCGTGACGACTCGCAACGAGGCGGACGCGGTGGAGATCCTCTCGGGTCTGCACGAGGGGGTCACCTTGGGCACGCCGATCGCCATGGTCGTGCGCAACACGGACGCGCGGCCGTCGGCCTACGAGGGGATGGCGCAGGCCTATCGGCCGAGTCATGCGGATTTCACCTATGACGCGAAGTACGGCATTCGCGCGCCGTCGGGCGGCGGTCGGGCATCGGCGCGCGAGACGATCGGCCGCGTTGCGGCGGCGGTGGTGGCGCGGCGGGTGATCGAGGCGATCCAGCCGGGCATCGGGATTCTCGCCTGGGTGCGGTCGATTCAGGACATCGCGGCGTCGGTCGATCCGTCGACGGTTCGCGCCGAGGACATCGAATCGAATCCGGTGCGCACCGGTGATGCGGCGGCGGCTGCGGTGATGGTCGATCGGATCAAGCAGGTGCGCTCGGAGGGCAATTCGGTGGGCGGGGTGGTCGAGTGTGTGATCCGCCACGTGCCTGCGGGGCTGGGCGAGCCGGTGTTCGACAAGCTCGAGGCCGATCTGGCCAAGGCGATGATGTCAATTCCGGCGACCAAGGGGTTTGAGATCGGCTCGGGTTTTGCGGGCACTCGGATGACCGGTCGCGAGCACAATGATCCGTTCCGGATGATCGACGGCAAGGTGCGCACGGTGAGCAACCGTTCGGGTGGTGTGCAGGGTGGCATTTCGAATGGCGAGGACATCGTGTTCCGCGTGGCGTTCAAGCCGACCGCGACGATTCTCACGCCGCAACAGACGGTGACTTCCGCCGGCGAGGACGCCGAGCTTGCGGGCAAAGGGCGCCACGACGCCTGTGTGTTGCCGCGCGCGGTGCCCATCGTCGAGGCGATGGCCGCGCTGGTCATTTGCGATCACCTGCTACGCCAGCGGACGATCCTCTGATGCCGTGTCGCCGCATGTCCGCGCCTGCTGATTTGCATCCCGCCTCCTGCCCACACGACGATCATGGAATCCGGCTACAGTCTTCCCTTGGTCTTCGCGGCGGCAGCGCTGGTGGTGTTTGCAGTGGGGGTGGGCGTTGTGATGTTGCGCGGCGTGATGCGCCTGTTGTGTTCGGTGATCTCGCTGTTGGCCGGCGCGTGGGTCGCGCTCATCGTGTGGCGTCTGGTGCCACAGTGGTCGGCCGACCTCTTGGGCGCACCGGTCCCGGCGTTGACATTTGGCGTGCCGATTGTCGCGTTTCTGGTGGTGTTCCTGCTCGTCCGCAAGTTGGTGCGCGCGATTTCCGGCGCGTTTGGCGGTGCGGGCGGAGAGACTGCCGAAGCGGTGTTTTCGTTGGGTAAGACGCTGGCCGGCCTGGTGCTTGCGTTGGTGCCTGCGGTGCTGCTGTGGGTGGTCGGCATCGCGATCGTGCGCCATCAGGATTCGGT
The DNA here is from genome assembly GCA_016871685.1 of Verrucomicrobiota bacterium. Classification (GTDB taxonomy): domain Bacteria; phylum Verrucomicrobiota; class Verrucomicrobiia; order Verrucomicrobiales; family Akkermansiaceae; genus Luteolibacter. The sequence continues at coordinate 35,863 of VHCM01000002.1, read as the reverse complement.
CGGCGAATTGCGCGGGTTTGCTGCGGGCAAGGCCGACGGCTCGCCGCCCAAGGCGGTGCCGGTCGAACCGCGCCGCCGGTCGTGGATGGAGCGTGCCGTGCCGGAGTCGTGGATGCACGCGATTGATCCGTCCACTGATCCGTCGCGCGTGAAGCTGGCGAAGTGGATCGCCGCAGGTGAGGCTGGTGCGGCCAAGCCCGCCGAGACGGATCCCAAGACCGGCAAGCCGGTGCCGCGTGCGTTGGTGGTCGAGGATCCGCGGTTGCAGCGGCTGGCGGGCGAAGGTCGCTTCGCCGAATTGCTGCGTCATCCGATGCTTTCGAAAATTCTCGAGGACCCGCGGGTGAAGGCGTTGCTTGATGAATTGAAAATCTGAGCCTGTCGGATCGCGGCTTTCTGCTTCGTGGCGGCCGGGCGATCGTCCAGCCTGCGTCATGGATGCGGGACGATCGGGGGTGATGGCGGCCGTGGCGGCGTTCTCGCTGTGGGGCGTGCTGCCTTTGTTTTGGAAAACGCTCGGGTTTCTCACACCCGGCGGCATTGTGGCGCAGCGCACTTTGTGGTCGCTGCTGCTCTTGCTGGCGATGACGCTGGGCCTGCGTGAATGGTCCGCGTTGCGCGGCGCGCTGAGATCACCGCGCCTCCTCGCTTGGCACGGGCTTTCGGGTGCCCTGCTCGCGTCGAACTGGCTGCTCTACATCTGGGCCACGCTCAACGACCGCATCATCGAGGGCGCGCTTGGTTATTATCTGAATCCGTTTTTCAACCTGCTCTTCGGCGTGATTTGGTTTGGCGAACGCCACTCGACGATGCGGCTGTGGGCGATCGGCCTGGCCTTGGCCGGGGTCGCGATCCAGATTCCCGCGGTCGGCGGATTCCCGTGGGTGGCGGTGACGCTGGCGGTGACGTTTTCACTCTACGCCGTGGTGCGCAAGGTGTCGCCGTTGGAGTCGCGCGCCGGACTCACCTTGGAGACCTGCCTGATGGCGCCGTTCGCATTGGTTTGGTTGTGCTTCGCCATGCCGTCGGCCTCCGCGGCATTCGGCGGCGGATTGGGCAACGGTCTGCTGGTGGCCGCCTCGGGGTTGGCCACGTTGCTGCCGTTGTGGTTCTTCGGTCATGCGGCGCGCAACATCCGGCTCGCCACGCTCGGCATGTTGCAGTTCATCGGTCCGTCGCTGCAACTCGTGATCGGCCGTGCGGTGTACGGCGAGCCGTTGGATCCCGGCCGCTTGGTTTCCTTCGCCCTGATCTGGCTGGCGATCGCGCTCTATGCCGCCGACGCGGTGCGCCGACCGGTCAATCCGCTTGCGGGTCGCGTCCGCGGCGGGTAGTCATGGGCATGCTCGACGACGTCCGCGCCTTGCTCGCGCTCCAGGAATGCGATCGGCGGATCCTCGCGCTGGGCCGGGACGTCGACAAACTGCCGCAGGACGAGGCCAGGGCGAAAAGCCGGCTCGCCGGTGACCAGGCGTCGGTCGCCAAGGCGCATGATGCGATCGTCGAATGCGAATTGCGCCTCAAGCGGCTCGAGCTGGATGCCGGCACGCGCCGCACAACGATCCAACGCCTCAAGACCCAGCAGTTTGAAACCCGCAAGAACGAGGAGTATCAGGCGCTCGGCCATGAGATCACGCGCTACGAGCGGGAGGTCGATGGTCTCGAAACGCAGGAACTCGAGATCATGGAGGAGATCGACGCGCATCGTGCGGTGATGAAGGAGGCCGAGGCGGCGCTCGCGCACACCCGGGTGCTCGTCGATCAGGATCTCGCCGAGGTGGTCGCGCGCCGCAGCCGCATCGAAGGCGAACTGGCCGAGGCCCGCAACACGCGCACGGCCCTTGCCGCAGCCGCGCCGGAAGTGCTCCTGCCGTTGTACGACCGGCTGATGAAGACCAAGGACGGCATGGCCATCGCGCCTGAGCGCGACGGCCGCTGCGGCGGCTGCCACATGAAACTCATCGCCTCGAGCGTTGTCGCCGCGCAAAGCGGACGCGAGGTCGTCCGTTGCGAAAACTGCGGACGCATCCTCTTCGTCGAGGAATGATCCGCGCGCTGCCCTGCCGACGATTTTTTCCGCATCGCACCGATGACCGCAGACGGACGCCCCGCCGACCCCGCGACGTATCTCGACGAGGTGCTCGTCGCGATGCGCACTCCTTGGCCGGGCAACCGCAACGTGCACATCGTCTGCCACGGCCACAGCGTGCCCGCCGGGTACTTCGCCACGCCGCAAGTCCGCGCGCTCGACGCCTATCCCCACCTGCTGCGTGAAGGGCTCTGCCACCGCTTCCCCCATGCCGCGTTCAATGTGATCGTCACCGCATCGGGCGGCGAGAACTCGGAGTCCGGCGCGGCGCGATTTGAACGCGAGGTGCTGTGCCACCGGCCGGACGTCGTCACGCTCGATTACGCGCTCAACGACCGCAGGCTCGGTCCCGACCGCGCCCGCGACGCATGGCGGTCGATGATCGACGCCGCGCTCGCCCGCGGCGTCCGCGTGCTGTTGCTCACCCCCACGCCCGACAACACCCAATGCGCCGATTACGATGGCGAAGACGCGCACGAGCTGGAGGCCCACGCCGCGCAGATCCGCGGGCTTGCGGCGGAATCCGGCGTCGGCCTGGTCGACAGCCTCGATGCCTGCCTGCGCCATGCCGGACGCGAACGCCTCGACGGTCTCTTGTCATGGATCAACCACCCGAACCGCACCGGCCACGAACTCGTCGCGGCGGAACTCATGCGGTGGTTTCCGGAAATGGGGTCAGGCTGCAAATCTTGACTGTTTCCCTCCATCGCCTGCTGCCGATGGCAGCGAAAGGATGTTTGCAAAGGTTGATCTGGACATCGATTGATGCGCGTCCGGCATCTGTCGCCCCCGTTCATTGCCCCGCCCGCGCCTTATTGAATTTGAGGTATTTCGTGCTTGCAGGATCGTGAAAAAATGTAAATATGCTTTTGTGCGAACGACGATTGAACTCCCGGATTCCCTGTTTCGTGAGGTGAAAGCCACGGCCGCACGGCAGGGCATCCGTCTGAAGGACTACATCACCGAGGCGCTGCAGGACAAGTTGAGCAAGCGCCCGAATCCGGCGGAGAAGCCGTGGATGAAGTTTGCAGGCATTGCCGCGCATGACCCGGAGATGGTGGCGGAACTCAAGCGCATCGAGCAACTCGTGGATGAGAACTTCGAGCAAATCGAAGAGGAGGAGTGGAAATGATCCTCGATACCAACGGTCTTTCCGCTTGGTGGCTCAATGAACCCTCCTTCATCCGGCGCATCGAACACGCGGACCGTCTCTGTGTTCCAGTCCCGGCGTTGGCGGAATTCCGCTTCGGCATTTTGAAATCGCGCTTCCGCGAGAAAATGACGGCATGGTGGGTTGAAGCGCTCGCCACGACCACAATCCTCGCAGTCGATGAAACCACCACCCGTCACTATGCGAAAATCCGCCTCCAGCTCACGTCAGCTGGAACACCCATCCCGATGAACGATCTCTGGATCGCTGCCATCGCTCGCCAACACAAGTTGCCGGTCATCAGCCGCGATTGCCATTTTGATCAAGTCACCGGAATCGCCCGGATCGGGTGGTAGTGACCAATTCATCAACTGAAGTGTAGTCAGGCTGAAAATCCTGACCGTTTTTCCTCCGTCGTCTGCTGCCGATGGCCTCGACCGACCGGCTGTGCGCCGTTCTGGGTCGAGCGGGAGGGATTCGCGCTCACCGCCGGCGCCACCGGTTTCACGGCATTCACCATTCGGGTGCTTAATGGCAACGCGAATATCTTTCTCGATCAAAACTACGTGGCGGGCACCGAAATGAGCGCGACCTGGCAAATGGACAATCGCACCTTGGCCGAGATGGAGCTGGTGAACAATGGCTCTTATGTCTATAACTTCTCCGGCGGTGAGTCGGTGACCCTGAACATTGGCGGCGCACCCATTCCCGAGCCGACCACCTCCGTGCTCGGCTTGTTTGGTGCCGCGTTGCTGCTGCGCCGCCGCCGCACGGCTTGAGCGGCTCAGGTGCGATCGGATGCGCCCAATCGGGCTTGGGAGCACACGCGTCCCGCGTGTCGTTTCCAGCGTCTCGCTGGAAACCGTCTGCCGCGCGGGCGGATCATTGTGCCGGGCGATGCACGTCTGGTCTGCGGTAGAGTGGGCCGGTCGCGGCCGACCATCCCTACCTTGAATGTGCTGCCGCAGAGGTGCGCCTCAATTGCCGCGCGGCAGCATCCCTTGGCCAAAAGGTAGGGACGAGCGGCCCGCTCGTCCGACTCATCTTCAGAAAGAGAGAACCACGGATGAACAGGATGTACACGGATGCAGATCGGATTCATCCATCTGTGAACTCTGTGCCATCTGTGGTTTCATGAGTTCAGTGTCTCTGCCGGTCGAGGCTTGTCCTTCGAAGCGCACCGCGCGAAGTAGGGATGACCAGCCCTGCCATGGATGCGGATGCGCTGCCGCGGAATTGCGCCCCGCTCTTCCGTGACATTCCACCTGGCGGCTGCGCCTGCGATGCCTGCGGGGTGGTGGAGTAGCCTCACTAGGATTCGAACCTAGAAATACGGAATCAAAATCCGGTGTGTTACCATTACACTATGAGGCTGTGTGGCTGGCGATTTTCGCCATGCGGTCCGCCAAGCGGCGGGGGGAATTTACATCCCGGTCCGGACCCTTGGCAATCGGGAAAATCGTTCAGTCCGCGCGGATGTCGAAGGCACAGCCGAGCATCGACGCGGCCATCTCGGCATCGGCCTCGCTGCGGGCGTGAATGCGGCACAACGCTTGTCCGGCCTGCACGGATTCGCCGGTCTTGACGAGGTGGTCGATGCCCACGGCGGGATCGACGGCATCGCTGGCGAGCGCGCGACCCGCGCCGAGTTGCAGCGCGGTTTGGCCGATCACGCCGGCGTCGGCCTTGGTCAGCAAGCCGCTTGCTACCGCGGGCAGTTCGCGAATCACCGGGGCGCGGTGCAGTTCGGCGAGGCGCGGCAGGTCGGCGGGATTGCCGCCTTGTGCGGCGACGAGTTCGTCGAACCTGCGGCGCGCGCTGCCGTCGTCGAGCCATGCCGCGAGTTGCGCGGATGATTGGCGCGTGATGGTCGCGGCGAGTTGCAGCGTGAGTTCGCGCAAGTCGGCGGGGCCGCCGCCGTCGAGGCATTCGAGTGCCTCGCTCACTTCGAGCGCGTTGCCGACGGCGCGTCCGGTTGGCTCGTTCATCGGGTTGAGCATCGCGTGTGTCTCGACGTTCATTTCCGCGCCCACCGCCTGCATCGCCGCGGCGAGTTGCCGCGCCTCGTCCTCGGTTTTCATGAATGCGCCGGTGCCGTACTTCACATCGAGCACCAGACGATCGGGTGACTCGGCGAGTTTTTTCGACATGATCGAGGTAGTGATCAGCGGGATCGACGGCACGGTGCCGGTGACGTCGCGCAGCGCGTAGAGTTTGCGGTCGGCCGGGCAGAAGCGGTCGGTCTGGCCCATCATGACGACGCCGAGGCGCGCGAGTTGCGCGGCGGCCTCGTCCATGCCGATGCGCACTTGGAATCCCGGGATCGACTCGAGTTTGTCGAGTGTGCCGCCGGTGATGCCGAGTCCGCGGCCGGAGACCATCGGGATGCGGCATCCCGCGCAGGCGACGAGCGGCGCGAGGATGAGTGAAACCTTGTCGCCGATGCCGCCGGTGGAATGCTTGTCGACCACCGGTGGGCCCGCCGGGTGGTGGAAGCGGTCGCCGCTTTCCATCATCGCCCGGGTGAGCGCGGCGGTTTCGACCGGCGTCATGCCCGAGAAGAAGACCGCCATGGCGAAGGCCGACATCTGATAGTCGGGCACCGAGCCGGAGGTGTAGCCGTCGATGAGCGCGCGGATGTCGTCGGGAGACAACTCGGCGCCGTCGCGCTTGCGGGAGATCAGCGTGGGAATGTGCATGGCGTGGGTGGAAGCTGGGGTGGCGGATTTAATCGCCTTGGCCGAGCGCGCGCAATCTGGCGAGCAGCGGAGGATGCGAATGGTCGAGCCACACCCGCAGCGCGGCGGGCGACGGGTGTGCGAGGTGGTCGGCGGTCATGTTGCGCAGCGCCGAGGCCAGCGGTGCGGCGTCGCCGGTGGCGGTCGCCGCATAGGCATCCGCTTCGTACTCGTGCCGGCGCGACCACGCGTTGAGTGCGACATCGAGCACGCGCGAGACCGGGCCGAGCAGGATTGCGAAGAGCACCAGCCCGGCGTGGGGCGAGATGTCGCGCATGCCGAACGCGTCGAACAACAGCCGGGCGAAGCCGCTCTGCGGATCGGTCGCGATGCCGAGGAGGAAGAAGATCACCGCGGTGTGCAGCAGGCCTGCCGCGATCCGCTGGCGGATGTGGCCGCAGCGATGATGACCGATTTCATGCGCGAGCACACCGAGCAGTTCGTCCTGTGTGCACGTGTCCACCAGCGTGTCGTACAGCGCGATCCGGCGGTGACGGCCGAAGCCGGTGAAGAACGCGTTCGCCTTGGTCGAGCGCTTCGAGCCGTCCATCACCGACACCGACGCGAGGGGAAATCCGCAGCGCGTTCCGAGATCGCGGATCGCCTCCTTGAGCGCGCCGTCGGGCATTGGCGTGAATTTGTTGAACAGCGGCAGGATCACCGCCGGGGCGAGCCAGGCGAGCAGCAGCTGGAAGGCGGACACCGCGAGCCACGCCCAGAGCCACGCGTGTTCGACCTGATGAAAGCACCACAGCACCGCGGCCATCGGCGGCAGGCCGACCACCGCCATCAGCGCGATGCCCTTGAGGCGGTCCGCCGCGAAGACGGCGGGCGTGGTGCGATTGAACCCGAACCGGTTCTCGATGACAAACGTGTCGTAGATCGAGAACGGCAGTGAGACGAGCGACTGGCCGACGAAGACGGCCGCGAGGAACACGAGTCCGGTGGCGACGAGGCCGAGGTCCGCTGCGCGCGCGACGGTGTCGAGCCAACCGAAGCCGCCCGCCAGCCAGAAGGTGAGCAACAGGAACAACGAAGCCAGCGAGCGCACGATGTCGAAGCGCGAGCGGGCGAGCAGATACTCGCGCGCCCGGGCGAGTTTGCTGTCGTCCATCACGTTGCGCAGCTCGCCGGGCACCGTGGCGGGAAAGGCCCGGAGGTCGAGCAGGGTTGCGACGAACTCGAGATTCCAGACCAGCAGTAGCGCGAGGACGAGCGACACCGTCACGATGTTCCAATCGATCATCCACGCCATGATGCACGGCCGGAGCGGAACCGCAAGGACGGTGCGGCAATCCGGCGTTGCGCCTGCGGGGGGTGTCGGCTTAGCGTGCGCGAGCAACGATGAGCGTTCCGCATCCGCCGCGATCGACCGGTCCTGCCTGCCTGCTGGCCGTCTGGCTGGCGATGGGCGGCATGGTTCGGGCGCAAGAGGCGGCCGAGCCCGCTGCCGCTGCCGCCGTTCCCACGCGCGGCGCGGCCGATGGATCGATCACCACCCGCCGCGACGCGCGCACGATCACGTTGCGCATTCCCGCGCCGCGAGGCATGATCACCGATCGCGACGGCGAACCGCTGGCACAGAACATCATCGCGTATCAAGTCGCGTTACAGTTCCAACAGTTCGAGCAGGCCGACCGCGACTTCGTCGTTTCCTGGGCGCGCGCGCGGCTGCAATCGATCCCGTCGATCGTCGGCGGGATTGCCGCCAAGTCCGACGACGAATTGTACGATCACTACCGCCATCGCCGCTGGCTGCCGTTGCTCGTCAGCGGGCAGCTCGACGAAAAGGAGGCGCGTCGCATCGAGGCGCAGTTGCCTGCCGGCGTCCAGTTGCACCCGGTGTACCGCCGACACTACCCGCACGGCGAGTGCGCGGCGCACATCATCGGCTACACTGGCAGCGTCGGGCGTTTACCCACCGGGCCGATCCAATTCAACGAACCGCTGTGGGAGGAATCCGAGGGCCGGGCGGGATTGGAAAAACTCCACGATGCGCGCTTGGTGGGCGAACACGGAGTGAAGAAGCTGCTTTTCGACGAGTTCGGCAACAAGTTGCTCGAGGAACAGGTGCGGCGTCCGCGGCCCGGGGGCACGGTGGTCACGACGCTCGACTTGAAGTGGCAGAAACTCGCCGAGGACATCCTGCGCAAGGGATGTCGGCGCGGCGCGTTTGTCGTCATCGACATCGCCACCGGCGAGGTGTTGGTGCTCGCGTCGCGTCCGTCCTTCGATCTCAACCGCTTCATTCCCGGCATCAGCGAGGCGGACTTCAAAGCGCTTTCGGAGGATCCGGCGACACCGTTGTACGGTCGCGCGTTCCAATCGGCCTATCCGCCCGCTTCGTCATTCAAGCCGGTGGTCGCGCTGGCCGCGTTGCGCGACGGCCACGTCACCGAGAACACGCTGATCGATTGTCCGGCGGCGATTGCGATCGGTCGCACCGTGTTCAACAACTGGTCGCGCGCGCCGGAGGGACCGATTGATGTGAAACGGGCGATCGCAAGATCCTGCAACACCTGGTTTTACCGCGTGGGCATCGACATCGGCTCCTCCTCGTTTCTCGGGCTCGCGCGACGGCTTGGATTCGGCGAATCCACCGGGTTGCCATTGGTGGGGGAGACCGGCGGACTGGTGCCCACCGACGACTGGATGCTGCGTCATCACAAACGTCGGATCCTCGCGGGCGACACGGCCAATCTCTCGATCGGGCAAGGAGCCTTGCTTGCCTCGCCATTGCAGGTGGCCCAGGCAATGGCGGGCATTGCCAATGGCGACGTGCTGCCGAAGTTGCGATTGGTGCGCCAGGTGCAGGATCCGCGCGGCCGCGTGATCGAGGCCCCGCTGCCCGACCGCCGGAATTCGCTCGGGCTCGATCCGCTCACCGTCGACATCGTCCGCAAGGGGATGTCCGACGTGGTGAACACCGGGTACGGCACCGGCCGCAGCGCGGGGCTCGGGTTCACGACCTTGTGCGGCAAGACCGGCACCGCGCAGTGGGGGCCGAAATCCAAAAACCAGCGGCTCGCGTGGTTCGCCGGATTTCTGCCGCGTGACAATCCGCGCTATGCCTTCGTGGTGCTTTACGAAGGTCGGCCGGGCGAGCGCGTTTCGGGCGGACGCATGGCCGCGCCGATGGTGCGCGGGTTTTTCCAAGGCGTTCGCGACGACATCAAGGAGGCGATCGAGCCGCCGCGCAAAGCGCTGGTCGTGGTCGAGGAGTCGGATGAAACCATCGCGCCGGATGGTTCGCCGATGGGCGACGCGGTGATGACGGAGGAAGCGCCGCGCGCGATCCCCGCGGAACTTCCCGCGGGTGATGAGGTGATCGTCCCGGAGGATGAGGAGGTGATGGACGAGAATGTCGACGAGCCGTGAGTCTTGTCGGTGTCCGTCACGCTTGATCGCGTTCCGCATTGTTCTCGACTTTCAGTCGGCGGTCGTGTGAGATTTGCATTTCCCCCGGCAAATCGAATCATGAACAACAGAGCAAAAGGAAAGCCGGACGATGCGGCGAAGACCTCATCGGTCAAGCGCAACACGCGCGGTCAATCCAAGGGCCGCGGCAAGGTGCGTGCGGCGCAGGACGGACAGCACGGCAATCCGCCACAGGAGGTGCAGGCGCCGAAACGCGTCGCCTTTCCCGAATTCGATTCCGCGGAAACCGCTCCGCGACCGGTGCCGGAGGAAACGCGCCAGCCGTCGGCAGGCAAGTCCAAGACAAGGAATCACCGGCAGCAGGCCGCGCGCGAAACGGCATCGCCGCCTCCTTCCAGCGGCAATCCGTCGCTGCCTGCCGCATCGAAGGTCGATCGTGGCATCGCCGCGGCGCATGCCTGGCAGATCTATCTCGCCGAGGTGAGTGAGGAAGGGGTCGCGCTGATCGGCGATCAGGATGCCAAAGAACTCGCGCGCCGTTGTTTCCGGCTTGCCGTGGTGTTTCTCGAAGAGAGCGCGCGCCGGCATTGAATCATCCGCGTGCCGACGCGGGCGGTCGCGTTCATCCGCCCATCCAGGTGTTGAGGATCTCGACGGCGGCGACTTGGTCGATCGATTGCCGCCGGTCTTTGGCGCGCACGCCCGCTTCGCGCAGCTTTTCGTCGGCGCTCACGGTGCTGAGCGTTTCGTCGATGAAGACGAGCGGCAGTTGCGGCAGCGCGTGTTGCAGCCGCGCGCCGAATGCCCTGGCCTTCGCGGCGGCGGTGCCTTCGCTGCCGTCCATGCGCAGCGGCAGGCCGACGACCAGCGTGCGGATGCCGCGCGCGGCAACCAGCGCCGCGATGCGCGCGACCGGATCGGTCTTCGCCCGGTCGATCGTTTCGACCGGGTGGGCGAGAATGCCGCAGGCATCGGTCGCGGCGATGCCGATGCGCGCTTCGCCGTAGTCGACACCGAGTGCCGGATGCGGATCGGACGACCTCGGGCTCGACATCGCGGTGTTCACAACAATTCCTTGGGCAACAATTCGGAGAGTTTTTTAATCGCATCCGCCTGATGCCGATTGGCGACCAGCAGCGCGTCTTCGGTCTGCACGACGATCAAATCTTCGACGCCGAGCAGGGCGACGCGGCTCGACGGGCGATCGTTGAAGACGATGTTGCGGCGCGAATCGACTTCAGTGATCGCGGTGTTGGCGCGGTTGTCATCGCCTTGAGCCTCGAGATAGGCGGCGACCGAGATCCACGACCCGACGTCGTCCCAATCGAAGGTCGCCTCGATGTTGAGCACGCGGTCGGCTTTTTCCATCAACGCATAGTCGATCGATCTCGCGTGCAGTCCGGGGAATGCCCCGGCCACGGTGGCGCGGACGTCGTCGGCCGCGCACAGGCGGTCGATGAACGCGGCGAGGTCCGGCGCGTGTTTCGCCAGTTGCGCGCGCACGACCGGCAGCGACCACACGAACATGCCGGCATTCCAACTGAACCCGCCTTGCGTGAGAAATCCGCGCGCGGTGTCGATGTCGGGTTTCTCGCGGAAGCGGACCACCTCGTGCGCCGCGTGTTGCGTCGTGACGCTCGTTTCCACCGGTGCGCCGCGCTCGATGTATCCGTACGACGGGCAAGGCCAGGTGGGCTGGATGCCGATGGTGACCAATCCGTCGGACGCCCCGGCCACCGCCAGCGCGTCGTGCATCACCGACCGGAATGCATCGGCGTCGCGGATCAATTGGTCGGCGGGCAGCACGAGCATCACGGCGTCCGGATCGCGCGCCGCGACGAGTCCGACACCCAGCGCCACGGCCGGACCGGTGTCGCGCTTGGCCGGCTCGGCGAAGATGTTGTCCGCCGGAATGCCCTCGGCGTTCGCGCGCACGGCATCGAGTTGTTTTTCGTTGGTGAGGATCAGGATGCGCTCTCTGGGCACAACGCCGTCGAGTCGGCGGATCGCATGGGCGAGCAGCGTGCCGGTGCCGAAGAGGTTGAGTAGTTGCTTGGGCTTGCGGTCGCGGCTCAACGGCCAGAAGCGGGTGCCCGATCCTCCGGCGAGGATCAGGGCGTAGGAGTTGCCGGGTGGGTTCATTGCGCGCCCAAGCTGCCGGATCGCCGCCCATTGGGAAAGCCGGAAGCGCGCGATTCCGTTGTGCGACATCCCCCCAACGCCGCTCTCGCCGACGTCGACAGGCGGTCAATTGACGCGTGACATCCCCTCGGCAAGCGACGAATCGTTGCGCGTCGGCTGCCCGGCCTCGCGGTCGGTCGATCGCGGGGTGTTGAATGTTTTCTCTTTTCTCTTTTCTCTTGCTCCGGACGATCATGCGACGCCTCGTGAAATCCGCATGGTGCGTCGCAGTCGTCGCGGGGATTGGGATCATCGACGCACGGGCCGCAACTGCGGCATCGACCGGTCTCTGGTGCGACTGGTTGCGCGGAGAACCCGCACGCGTCCATGACGATCCGGATCATCCCTGGCTGCAGTCACTGCGATTCCATGGGAAATTCCAGTATCAACTCGGCCTGGTGCACGGCACCGATGTCGATGGAGCGGATTTCCGCGAGTCCTACGACGATTACCGGCGGTTGCGCATCGGCCTTGAATCGACATTCCTCCAAGTGATGAATCTCAAGACGACGGTCAATCTGGTCGACGACCAGCGCCTGGAGGGAGGATCGCTCGATTGGGGATTCGCGGGATTTCACGAGGCACTCGTCGGGCTGGATCTCGGCGAAGTGCTCGGCCGCGGGCCATTCGACGAATGGCGCGTCGATTGCGGGCGCCACAAGTTCATCGCCGGTCAGGAAACCCGCACGTCGTCCGATCATCTGCTCACGGTCGAGCGCTCGGCGATCATCAAAAAGATCTACGAAAGCGCGCGGCCCACCGGGGTGAGCATCACCGCCAGCCGCGGCCGATGGATCTGGTCGGGCGCGATGTTTTCATCGACCCAGGACGGTGCGGACAACGAATCGCTCAGCGGTTGGCAGGACGGACTGGTTTGGCTGGGCAGCGCCGCCCGCCGGATGAACGATCGCCTCAACCTCGGAGTCGATCTGGCATGGAACAACGCCGACGCACGGCGTGAGGATTCGTTCCTCTCCTACCGATGGGCGACCTCGTGGCACGGCGAATACGATGCGGGGCAATGGGGCGTCCGGGGTGACCTGATCGTCGGCGACAACGGCGGTGCCGCGATGCACGAGGACTCCGTGCGCCGCGGCGCGTTCCACGGATTCGTGCTCACCCCGTACCGCTGGATCGTCGGACGCAAACTGCAGCTCGTGGGCCTGCTGGCTGCCGGACTGTTTCCCGGCGCTCTTCACGCCGGCACCATCACCGCGCATCCGAGTGACGCGCAGCACGCGACCAACGCGGCCGGCACCTCGGCCGGAGCCGCGGGCGGCGTCACCAACCCCATCGTCTTTGTCGGCACCAACTCCTACACGGGCGGCTACAACACGACGATGTCGCACCACGTGTTGCCGTTCCAACTGCCCGATCTCGGCAGCGGCTCCTTCTCCGACGTGTCGGTCGCCTTCATCGTCGATCAGAACAGCCAACTGATTCCCATCGACGTCAATCTCTTCGCCCTTCCCGGCACCCGCGCCAACAGCGTCACGCTCGCCAGTGACGTGAACAACGGCACGCAGAACCACACGCAGCTCGGCACGCTCGTCAAGCAGGCGTTCCTCAACTCCAGCTCGCCCGGCACCACGGTGAGCACCGGCACCGGGGAAAGCGCGGTCCTCAATGCGTGGCTCAACGACGCCTATGCCAACGGCCTCAACAGCGGGCGCTTCGCATTCATGCGCCTGAGTCCCACCGACCTGACCACCGCCGCGCACAACGCCCTCGGCGGGCCCGAAGACAAGGATGTCGGCTTCAACGTCAGGGCCACCCGCGGCGTCGGCAACAACGACAGCTTCGGGCCCGTGCTCACCTACACGTTCACCCCCGGCGCTGCCACCGCGTCGAAACCGGTCATTTCCAGCTTCCGCACCAACCGCACCACGATCGGCAGCAACTCGAGCGGGGCCACGCTTTCCTGGACCACCAGCGGCGCGACCAGCCTCTCCATCAACAACGACGTGGGCGACGTCACCGGCACCACGTCCCGGCTGGTGACACCACCCTGAGCTGGAGCGTGACCGGTGCAACCGCAGTGAGCGCGTCGAGCACATCAAGGCACCCGGGCCGTTCATCGCCTCGTTCCAACTCGACAAATCGTCGATGCTCTCCGGTGAATCCGCCACTTTGTCGTGGAGCGTGACCGGAGCCGACGCCGTCTCGATCAGCGGCATCGGCGATGTGGCCGCCGAAGGCAGCCAGGTCGTTTCGCCAACGGCGGACACCACCTACACGCTCACCGCGACGAATGCCGCAGGCACCAAGACCCGCCCGGCCACCATCCGGGTGAAGACGTTGGGACTCGCGACCTACAAGTACGTGCGCTTCACGCCGACGGCGCTGCGCGACCCGCTTTCCAACACGATGCAGTTGGCGGAATTGCAGATTCTTTCCGGAACGACCCGGCTCGTGCCGCAAAGCACGATCGCCAACGGCAGCAACAAGGAACTGGCCATCGACGGCAACGTCGCCACGCTCTGGACCAAGAGCAATTACCTGACCGGCAGCTCGCCGGGCGCGTACTACGTCATGACCTTCGCCCAGCCTGCTGCGATCACCGGCTACCGCCTCGGCACCGCCCCGGATTCGCCGCAGTTCGACCCGGTGAGCTGGAAGCTCGAGGGCAGCCTCGACGGGTTCATCTGGGTCATCCTCGATGAGGTGACCGACTCGAACCTGACCGCCGGCCGCCAGCGGTACTCTTCCGCGTTGCCGGTCATCACCAACGACGTCGCGCCCGCGGGAGCACCGGTGATCAACAGCTTCACCGCCTCCGCCACCACCCTCAAGGAAGGCGCGGCCACCACGCTCAGTTGGGACGTTTCGAATGCCACGGCGGTCAGCGTCACCGACGTGGGCACGGTCGCCGCCAGCGGCAGTGCAAGCGTGAGCCCGTCTTCGACGCTCACCTATTACCTCGTCGCCGACAACGCCAGCGGCCGGAACGTCGCCTCGGTCACCATTCAGGTGAATTCATGGTTCCGCGACAAGATGATTGCGGAGTTCGACGACGCGCAGTACGAGACGTTCTTCGACGGATCGCTGGCTTCCGACCTGCCCAGCGGGGAGATCTTCAGCACGCTGGACGTCGGCCGCCTGCCGGGCGAGACCACGCTGCGGCACATCGTCGTGCCCTTCCAACTGCCCTCTCTCGGTGCCGGTAAGTTCACCGCTGCGGACCTTCGCTTGCGCGTCAGCGGCGGCATTCTTGGTGCCAAGGGCCGGACGCCGATCCAGTTGTTCGGCATGTCCGTCGCGCGCGACAGCGCGCTGCTGGAAGCCACCGACGTGGTCGATGGCGCGCTCAATCACCTCACCAACGGTGTGTTGATCAAGGCCGGCATCCTCAACGAGTCCACCGTGATCAACAGCTTCGTCGATTCGGGGGCCACGGGCGCGACCTCCGATGCGTTTGCGCAATGGCTCAACGACGCCTATGCGAACGGTGCCAACGCCGGCAAGTATGTCTTCCTGCGCTTCAGCCCGAACGCGCTCACCCTGCCGGAATCGTTCAACTTCGGCGTGGCGACCGGCGACGACGTCGAGGAAAACGTGCCGACGCTGAGCTTTGCCTTCGATTCCGATCCCGCCGTGGCTCCCTCGATCGGCTATTTCCAAGCCGTCAGCCCGGTGATCGAATCCGGCAATTCGACGATCCTCCAATGGGGAACTTCGGGTGGCACCGAAACCAGCATCGACCAAGGCGTCGGCACGGTGGCCGCGACCGGCACGCTCGCCGTCTCGCCGGCCGAGACGACCACCTTCACGCTCACCGTGGGCGACGGTGTCACCACAAAAACATCGTCGGCCACCGTCACGGTCGCACCAGTGAATTCGTACCGCTACCTGCGCTTTACCGGACTGGGCACGCGCGACCCGGCCGCCAACAAGATGAGCATCAGCGAACTGCAGTACTACTCGTTCGGCACCCTGCTCACCGGAGCGGTGATCACCCCCAGCTCAAGCAACAACTCGCGCCTCAACGACGGCTCCTTGACTGCAAACTGGGATTCGTCGAGCGCACCCGCGCCGTTCACGCCGGTCGATTATGATTTCGGCAGGTTCGTGGTTCCCACCACCTTCCGCATCGGCACCAACAAAGACCTGACGAGCACCGGCCTCGACCCGGTTGCCTGGCGCATCCAGGGCAGCCGTGACGGCCAGTCTTGGGTCACCCTCGACGAACAGCTCAATGGTGCCTCGCTCATCCCGACCGCGCGCTCGGTATTGAGCGATCCGATCACCACCATCCCCGGGGCACCGGTGATCACCGTCACGGCCAGCGCGCCGACGATCCTGATCGGCGAGTCTGCGACGCTGACGTGGTCGGCCACCCAAGTCTCGGAAGTGACCATCGACAACGGCATCGGCGTGCAACCGGCGACGGGAAGCATCTCGGTGTCGCCGACGGTCAACACCACCTACACGGTGAGCGCCGTTGTCAGTGGAGCCGGGGAAAATCTCGACGGCTTCAATGTGACGCGCAGCGTGAGCATCCGGGTGATTCAGGGCGGACTGCTCGCCACCAGCTACGACTCGCTCCCGGCCACGGATGTTTCGGGCTCGTATTCGTTGTTCAACCCGATCAGCGGCCTGCTCGCGCAAACTCCGAGTTCGAGCTTCACCCAGACCGATCCGATCAATTACAACAGCACGAACTGGACGACGGTGCCGGGCCTCACCGCGAGCACCTACTTCTCGGTGCTCTGGCAGGGTGTGTTCGACACCAGCATCGACGGCACCGGCCAGTACACCTTCGGGCTGAACAGCAACACCGGCTCGGTCCTCTACATCGACCTCAACAACGACGGCGACTTCGCCGACGCCGGTGAGTTGGTGATCGACAAGAACAGCTACACCGTCACCCAGGTCCAACGCACCGCCACG
The DNA here is from genome assembly GCA_016871685.1 of Verrucomicrobiota bacterium. Lineage (GTDB taxonomy): Bacteria > Verrucomicrobiota > Verrucomicrobiia > Verrucomicrobiales > Akkermansiaceae > Luteolibacter. The sequence continues at coordinate 19,437 of VHCM01000002.1, read as the reverse complement.
GTGCTGCTGTACAATCCGAACGGCTACCGCATCGCGATCGGCTACTGGCATGACAACTATGGGACGAACCTCAGGAACTTCTCGGCGCACTTCAAGAAGGGCAACAACGTCGCGTTCGCCAGCCTCGACACGATCAGCGGCGAATTCCGCCACTTCAAGCCGACGACCGTGCAGCCTGCCGACTCGCCTGCCCCGGAGATCGCGTTCAGCAACACGATGCAGCCGATCGAGACCGTGTTCCGCGTGGCATCGACTGCGACGACGAGCTTCACGTTCTCGGCAACGAACCTGCAAGGACCGCTGACGATCACCGCTCCGACGCATTTCCAAGTGTCGAACTCGGGTACGGGTAGCTGGAGTTCCAGCGTCACCCAGGGCGCTGGCGGCACGTTCACGGGAACGGTGTTCGTCCGCATCGCCAGCAGCAGCGGACTGCCGGTCGCGGGTCCGGTTTCGGGCAACGTCACGTTGAGCAGCACCAATGCCGTGTCGCAGAGCGTGGCCATTCCGGAATGCACGGTGCTCAAACGTCCGGGAACGATCACCGCCGTGGCGGCTTCCAAGACCTACGGACAATCGGATCCGGTGTTCACCTACACCAAGTCCTCGTCAGTGAGCAGTCCGCCGTCGGGATTCAACAACAATGATCCGCTCACCGGGGCCTTGGGCCATGCTGCAGGCGAGAATGCCGGGGTGTATGCGATGACTCTCGGCACACTCACCAACCCGAATTACGACATCACCTTCGTGCCGGCCGACTTCACGATCCTTCCGGCAACGCTGGCCTCCGCGGACATCACGCTCGTCCGCAGCGGCAACGCCTACACGGCAAGCGCCGCGGGGGTGAGCGGATTCACGATCAGCTACGTCGGCCGCGGTGAGACGACCTACGGGCCGACCCGAACTGGACCGGCTCAAAGAGCGAGGACTACACCGTGTTGCCTTCCGATCATCCGGCATTCCGCGTGCGGAGCATCGCAGTGGCCGCCGGTGGTGCGGTGACGATCGTGTGGGATTCCGATCCGCTCGGTGTCTACACGATCGAGGCGACCGGCAACCTGTCCGACCCGCAATCGTGGGTGGTCGTCAAGAGCGGCATCGCGTCGCAAGGCGCCACCACCTCCGACACGGTCGACGGCAATGGCGCAGCCAAGCGCTTCTACCGGGTGAAAGGAGCGATCGGCCAGTAAGTCGATTGCGTCTCCCATTGTTTCGCATCTCCGATTTCCGTTGCCGGGTCCGATGGGTGGATCCGGCAACGGTTCGTTGCGGTTTCCCTATCTCATTTCCCTCCATTCCCGCATGAACCGACCCATCCGATTGCTTGTCTGCACGATGTTCCTTTACACTGCGGTCCGGGCCGCCGCCGAGACTCCGGCCGCGGTGGATGCCGCATCGTCCGCCACCGCCGCCTACGCCGCGCCACAACCATGGGCCGAGCCCATCCGCGATTACCTCGCCGCCGGCGAGGAAAAGTTCGGCGCGAAATTCGAGCGGTCGATCAACGGGATGACGGTGTTCGCGCCCGATGGCGGCGAGCCGCTGCTGTGGATCTGCTATGGCGATGCAACGGCGAACATGTCGAAGCTGCTGCCGATCGAGTTCCGTTACTTTGTGTCGCCGGACGATCCGACGCACCGCGCCGCTCCCGTGCATGCCGCGCCGCCCTTCACCGAAACCGCGCACCGACGGCGGCAACACCTTCACCACCGCGCTGCGCGAAACGTATCCGCAGCCGGGCATGGGTGACACGCGCTACGTCAGGTTGCTGCCCGCGGGCGGCACGCTCTACGCATTCGGGGTGATCAACCCGCGCAAACAACACGGCCAACCCGAGCCGTACCACACCGCGCTCGATGCGAAGGGATTCCGCCATCTCACCAGCGATGCAAACGGACCGGTCGCGGGTTTGTTCGTGCGCCGCTCCTGGCCGCTCGATGACCAGCACGGGCTGATCGCCACCCGCGGGCGCGACGGTGGCCACGGAGTGTTCGTTGCCACGGGCAACGGCTTCCGTGAATGGTCCGCCGCCTCGTCATTCCGCCTGATCGATCTGACCCCGGCGGCGGAGCCGGGACGGTTCCTGCTGCTTACCTAGGAGCTGGCCGCCGCAGGCACGCCCGGTGTCTATTCCGTGCGCTCGGCATCGATCGAGGACCTGCGCGAGGGACGGGCACCGCAGGTCGTGCTCGGCATCCCGGAGAACACGCCGACCTCGATCGTAGTCTGGCGCGGCGACCTGTTCATCGGCACCGCCGGCGGCAAGGTGTTGAGCGCGCGCAAAGCGTGAGAGCGCGATCGATCGTCGGCCGGTGATCGCGATCCCGCGTCACGCGAACCAATCGTGGATCACCTTGGCCGGGACGACGCCGGTGAGGCGTTGGTCGAGTCCCTGGTACTTGTAGCTGAGCGTCTCGTGCTTGAGTCCCAGCGCGTGGAGGATCGTGGCGTGGAGGTCGCGCACGTGCACCGGGTTCTCGACGATGTTGTACGACATCTCGTCGGTCTCGCCGTAGACTTGGCCGCCGCGGATGCCGCCACCCGCCATCCAGATCGTGAAGCAGCGCGGGTGATGGTCGCGCCCGTAATCGTCCTCGCTGAGCTTGCCCTGGCAGTAGACGGTGCGGCCGAACTCGCCGCCCCAGATGACGAGCGTGTCCTCGAGCATGCCACGCTGCTTGAGGTCCTGGATGAGGCCGTAGCACCCTTGGTCGACATCGCGGCACTGCGACGCGAGGTCGCGCGGCAGGTCGAGGTGCTGGTCCCAGCCGCGGTGGAAGATCTGGACGAAGCACACGCCGCGCTCGAGCAGGCGCCGCGCCATCAGCGCGGAGTTGGCAAAGGTGCCGCGCTTGCGGCTGTCCTCGCCATAGAGCCGGTGGGTCGCCTCGCCCTCGCCGTCGAGATCGGTGAGTTCGGGCACCGATGACTGCATGCGGAAGGCCATTTCATATTGCTGGATGCGCACTTCGATCTCTGAGTCGCGGATCGCCGCGAACGACCGGCGGTTCAGCTCGTTGACCCCGTCGAGCATCGCGCGCCGGGTGTCGCGCGAAACGCCGGGCGCATCTTTGAGAAAGAGAACCGGATCGCCGAGCGACCGCAGGGCGACACCCGAATGGCGGCCGGGCAGGAATCCCGCGCTCCACAGCCGGTTGGAAATCGCCTGCACGTTCGAGTGCGGCGACGAGTGCGTCGCGTGGAGCACGACGAAGGCAGGTAACTCGTCGTTGGTCGAGCCGAGCCCGTAGGATAGCCACGATCCCAGCGACGCCTTGCCCGACTGCATCGAGCCGGTGCAGATCAACTGGTTGGCTGGCTCGTGGTTGATCGCATCGGTGTGCATCGATTTGATGATGCACAGGTCGTCGACCATCTTCGCATGCCACGGCAGCAGCTCGCTGACCCATGCGCCGGATTCGCCGTGTTGCTTGAATTGGAAGATCGATGGCGCGAGCGGGAACGCCTTCTGGCCGGAGGTCATCCCGGTGAGCCGCTCGCCCTCCTGCTTGAGCCATTCGGTGAGGTCCTCCTTGAAACGCCGGTTGAGGTGCGGCTTGTAATCGAACAAGTCCATCTGCGACGGCGCGCCGATCAGCGAGATGTAGATCGCGCGCTTCGCCTTGGGCGCGAAGGCGCGAAGGGGCGGGCCGGATGCGGTCGCGGCCGCCGTGGCGCGCGGCCCGAGCAGTTGCGCGAGCGCGGCCATGCCGAGCCCCATTCCGGACTTGCGGAAGAACTGTCTGCGGCTGTACGCGGTGTTGTGGAGGTCGATGAGCGGGTTCATGGCGGCGGGATCAGCGGGTGATCGTTTCGTCGAGATTGAGGATCTGGCTGCAGATCATCGTCCATGCCGCCAGTTCGGAGGAATCGGAGGATGATGCGGCGCGCGATTCGCCCACGGCGAGCAGCCGTGCCGCCTCGTCCGGCTGCGCGCGGTAGTTGGTGAGGATGCGTTCGAGCGATTCGCCGATGATCCGGCGCTCGTCCGGGTCGAGCGTGCGGTTGACGAGACGCAGCGTGATGAAGTCGATGCGTCCGTCGAAATCCGCGGCGCTGGCGAGTGCGCGGTCGGCTAGCGCGCGCGAGGTTTCGACGAACTGCGGGTCATTGAGCAGCACGAGCGCTTGCAGCGGCGTGTTGGTGCGATCGCGCCGCACACAGAATGTCTCGCGGCTGGGCGCGTTGAGGATCTCCATCGACGGCGGCGGTGCGGTGCGTTTCCACATCGTGTAAAGCGAGCGGCGGTAGAGCGACTCGCCGGTGTCGGCTTGGTACGCCTTGGTATCGGACTGTGGCATCGCCACCGCCTCCCAGATGCCTTCGGGTTGGTAGGGTTTCGCCGGGCGGCCGCCGACCTTGCGCGACAGCAATCCCGACGCGGCGAGCGCGAGGTCGCGGATCGGTTCGGCATCGAGCCGCACGCGTGGTCCGCGCGAAAGCAGCCGGTTGTCCGGATCGGCCTCGAGTTTCTCCAGCGGGATTGCGCCCGACTGGCGGTAGGTGGCGGAGGTGACGATCAGCCGGACCATCTCGCGGTGGTCCCAGCCCGATGCGATGAAGCGGCTGGCGAGCCAATCGAGGAGTTTCGGGTGGCTTGGGCGGGCACCCATGATGCCGAAGTCGCCGTTGGTTTCGACGATGCCGGTCCCGAAGAAGAACGACCACGTGCGGTTCATCGTGACGCGGGCGGGCAGCGGGTTGGCGGGATCATTGAGCCACTTCGCCAGACCGAGTCGGTTTTTTGGCGCGTCCGGAGGCATCGGCGGCAGCACGGCCGGGGTGTCGGCACCCACGCGCTCGCCGCGCTGCGAATACACGCCGCGTTCGAGCACATGCGCGTGGGGTTCGCTGTCCTTGCGCTCCTCCATGATCAGCGTGGGCGATCCGCGCTCGCGGAACGGGCGCTCGCGCTCCCTGAGGGCCGCGAGTTCCGCGGCAATCGCGCGCGACGGCGGGTCGGCCTTGCGGAGATAGTAGTCCTGCGCGAGTTCGAGCTGCTCGCGCGTGCGTTGCGGGGCGGGAAGCGCGAGGACGTGCTTGAGCGCGTGCAATTCGGACAGCTCGAGGATTTCCGCAGGATTGAGCAAGCGGCGATAGAACCGGAAATCCTGCAGCAGGGTCGGTTCGTCGGGTGCTTCGGCACCGCCGTCGCGCGATCCGATCCGCAGCGGCACGCTGGTCTCGATGGATGTTCCCACCGAATCCGGCAGCAATCGCGCACGTGCGCGCTCGCCATTCACGTAGATCGCGCTGGCTTCCTTTGACGGTTTGGTGCCGTCGAAGGTGATCATCACGTGGTTCCACACACCGGGCTTTAGCGGGGTGTAGGCGATGATCTTGTTCGCCTTGTTGTCCCAAGTGTCGATCACGTTGCCGGCGGCGTGTCCGCCGTGCAGGTAGAGATCCCAGCCGCGGTTGCCGTTGGCAGGGTCGATGCGCGCGACCACCGAGCCCGACGGCTTACCTTCGAAGCGGATGAACCCGCCGTAGCTGACTTGTTCGTTGCGCGAGAATCCCGCGACATCGCCGAGCACCGCGGTTCCTCCGCTGACCAATGGCGCTTTGCCGAGCACCGACTCGACGCGTGGCAGATCCGCCGACCACTCGCGTGGTTTTCCGTTGGTGAAGCCGCGGATCGGTCCGCCGTCCTCGCGCAGCGGCAGGTGCAGTTCGAGTGCCGCATCGCGGTCGAGCGAGTGCGGCACTTGCACCGTGGCGAGCCAGGCTTCGAATTCCTGCCACGATGCGGCCTTGCGCGCTTCCGCCTTGGCCTGCACCACCGCGATTTCCTGCTGCAGTGATTCCCATCCACCCTCGTCGCCCGGGGCCGGCACGAACACGCTCGGCGGATGCTCGGCGTCGTTGCCGTCCATCGCCGTCATCGTCGAATTGCGGAAAAACGCGGTGAGCGAATAAAACTCGCGCGTCGAGAGCGGATCGAACTTGTGGTCGTGACACGCCGCGCAACTGGCCGTCAGCCCCAGCCAGGCGGCCGCCATCGTGTCGACCCGGTCGCTGGCGTAGATCATCTCGTATTCCTCGTCGATCGCGCCGCCCTCGCCGGTGGTCGGCAGGCAGCGCAGGAAACCCGTCGCCACTTGTTGGTCGAGCGTCGGGTCGGGCAGCAGGTCGCCGGCGATTTGTTCAAGCGTGAATTGATCCCACGGCAGGTTGGCGTGGAATGCGCGCACCACCCAGTCGCGGTACGGCCAGATCGCGCGGTAGTTGTCGATGTGGATGCCGTGGGTGTCGCCATAGCGCGCGGCATCGAGCCACTGCCGCGCGAAATGCTCGGCGCTGGCAATACCCTCCAGCAGACGACGCGCCTCGGCATCCACCGCGGCGTCGGCATGTTCGGCGAACGCCTCGACGAAGGCGTCGGTCTCGGCGTGATCCGGCGGCAGACCGGTGAGGTCGAGCGCGAGCCGTCGGTGGAAACGACGCGGATCCTCCGGCGGGTTCGGCGCGAGTCCCGCTTCGTTGAGTGTTTTGGTGATGAAGCGGTCGATTTCGTTCGTTGCCCAACCGTCGCCTGCGGACGGCGGATCCGGAGTGGCGATCGCTTCGAACGACCAGTGCTTTTCATACACCGCGCCTTGTTCGATCCACCGCTCGAGCAGCGCGATGTCCTTCGCGTTCATCGTCTTGTGGCTCTCCGGTGGCGGCATCACCAGATCGGGGTCGGCCGACCGCATGCGCGCGATGATCTTGGATGCGGCGGGATCGCCCTTGATGATCACCGGCCTGCCGTCGTCGCGCAGGGCGAACGCGTCCTCGGGGCGGTCAAGACGCAACGGCGCGTCCTTCGGCTCGCGCGTGCCGGCATCCGGGCCGTGGCAGTGGTAGCAGGATTCCGAAAGCACCGGCTGCACGTGGTCGTTGAACGAGACCTGGAGCGGCAGCGAGAAGGTCGTCTCCATCGGAACAGAGCCCACCGCGTCTTCCCGCCCGGGTGTCTCAGTTGGCTTGCATGCGCCCACCACGAGCATCGACAGCGACAGCAGGCTGCGGATCCACCGATTCATGAAAGAAACATTCCCACTCCAGTTGTCTGCTGCAAATCGAATTTTCGCCCGAAAATCGGCGCCATTTGCGAGGCGCGCCGTTTGACGCCGCGGTGGGAACGCGCCATGCTGCCGCCGCGATGGCGTTTTCCGAGGTGTTTCCGGACCTGATGGCGCGGCCGACTCCGTTGATGCGGCGTCTCGAGCGGATGCTCGACGGCTCCGCTGGCGGCGTCATTGAAGCACTCGCGCAGCAGAGCCGGACCATCACGCACCGCCACTTCGGCCGGACGATGCGGTTGTTCGCGCCGCTCTATCTGTCCAACGAGTGCATCAACAACTGCTCGTACTGCGGATTTTCCCGTGATGCGCCGATCCTGCGCGTCACGCTCCGGGTGGACCAAGTCGTGCGCGAGGCGCGGCATCTCCACTCGCTCGGGTTCCGCAACCTGCTGCTGGTCGCCGGCGAGCATCCGAAGTTTGTCTCCGAGGGATACCTGCAGGTATGCCTCGACGCGCTCAAGCCGTTCATTCCGACGCTCGCCATCGAGGTGGGCCCGATGGAGGACCAGCAGTATGCCGAGATCGTTTCGCATGGCGCGGAGGGGCTCGTCGTTTACCAGGAAACCTACGAACGCGGGACCTACGCGACATTGCACACCGCCGGGCCGAAAAAACACTTCGACTGGCGGCTCGACTGCCCGGAGCGCGCCTATGCCGGCGGCTTCCGCCGCATCGGGATCGGCGCGCTGTTCGGGCTTGCCGACTGGCGTTGCGAGGCGTTGGCGCTTGCGGCGCACCTCGAGCATCTCTTGCGGCATTGTTGGAAGGCGCAACTGACCGTGGCGTTCCCGCGCATGCGGCCGTATGCGGGAAACTACGAATACACACCGGATCCCGCGCGCTTCCTGCCCGACCGCGAGTTGGTGCGCCTCGTTTGCGCGTTCCGCATTCTGTTTCCGCAGGTCGGCATCGTCCTGTCCACCCGCGAGCCCGCGCCGCTGCGCGACGCGCTCGCCGGACTCGGCGTCACCCACATGTCGGCGGGTGCGCGCACCGAGCCCGGCGGGTACACCGGCGCGGGCGCGGACGACCTGCACCTCACCGTGCGCGGCCGTCGCGTCGAGCCTGCGCAGTCGGCCGCTTGCGCCAAGGCGACCGAGCAGTTCCGCATCCATGACACGCGCGGCGCGGCCGAGGTTGCCGCGATGCTGCGGGCCCGTCGCATCGACCCGGTGTGGAAAGATTGGGACGAGGCGCTGCTCGCGGGCGCGGGAGGCTGAACGTCGCTCAAGTCTTGAAATCCCGCGTCTGGAACGAAAGCCAGCCGATGGTGAACAGCGTGACGTTGAGTCCCGCAAGGAAGGCGTAGGATTCGACGAGCTTGGCCCACGACAAGTGCTGCTCGACGAGGAAGACCCACGCGCTCATCCGCCAGGTGACAAACCAGTTTTCGTAGGGTTTGAAGAACGGAAACCCCTGCAGGATCATGTCGACAAACAGGATCGTCAGCGTCAGGATGGTCGCGGCAGCGGGTTTCATCCGGAAGCATGAGAACATGAAGGCCAGCGAAGACAGGGTGATCATGCTCAGGCCGATGCCGGCGGCCGATAGCCCCAGCCGCCACGCGCCCTCCCACCAGTCGGGAAAAGCGGCGAACACCTTCATCTTCGGCTCGATCACGAACAACCCGCCCTCGCGACCGACCGCAGCAACGGCCATCAGGTAGCCGGTGATGCCGACGAAGAAAACGAAGGTGAAGGTGTAGAGACAGACGGCGCTGTATTTGACCAACAGCAGGCGCAGGCGGCCGACCGGCCGGGCGAACACCATCCGCAGGTTGCCGTCCTCGTTTTCCTTGGCGACGATGTCGCCTGCCACCAACGCGAAGTAAATCGACCCGAGCAAGAACATGCTGAGTAGCATGATGGTGAACGTGATCGTCAGCGAACTGTAGTAGGTGCCGAACTCGAGGCCGTTGCGCTCGATGATCCCGCGCATGTGGTCCTGACTGCGCTCGAGCTTGTAGACGAAGAGGATCAGCGCCTCCATCAGCAGGAACGCCGCATACCCCATCCAGGTGCGCGGCCGCGCGAACAGCTTGCGCAACTCACCGCGTAGTTGATGGAGGAACAGCATGAGTGGAAGCGGAAATGATCCGCTGCCACCCATCGCCGCGGGCGGTGACCGGGTCAAGCACGCCCTGCATCCGCCATTCCGGATTGCATGTCTCCTCCGGTTGTGGGATGCCGGTGAGGACATGGTGCAGGATCCGCCTGAAATCGACCATTGCCCGGCCTGCGGCGCGGCCATGGACGTCCGCGGGTTGGAACCCTTGTCGGAGGTCGCCTGTCCGCATTGCGCCGCGCCGACGCTGGTGAAGCGGGCCTTCGGCCCTTACACGCTGCTGCAGCTCCATGCCATGGGAGGGATGAGCCAGGTCTTCCTCGCCCGCGACCACTTGCTCGACCGCGAAGTGGCGCTCAAGGTGCTCGGTGCCGACTGGTCGATGGACGCGGAGCGCATCGCCGCGTTCGACCGCGAGGCGCGCGTCACCGCGGCACTGAGCCACCCGAACATCGTCCGCGTGCTCAGGACGGGCATCGCCTACGGCCGATTCTACATCGCGATGGAATTCGTGCCGGGCGGACATCTGGAAAATCGGATCCGCACTGCGGGAAGAATCCCGGAGGACGAACTGCTCGCGCTGGCTGTCGATGTCGCCCACGGCCTGCGTGCCGCGCATCTGGCCGGGCTGATCCACCGCGACGTGAAACCGGGCAACATCCTGATCGACGCGCAGGGCCGTGCGAAACTCGTCGATTTCGGATTGGCGCTCGTCACGCAGGGCGGCCTTGCGCATGCCTCCGAGCGCTGGGCCACTCCGTACTACGCGCCACCGGAAACGATCGAGGGTGCACCCGAGGATTTCCGTTCCGACCTCTACGCATTCGGCGCGACACTGTACCACGCGCTCGCCGGCACGCCGCCCTGTGCGCTCGACTCCGCGTCGTCCGACGAACTGCTCGCGGCGAAACGGCACATCCCGCCGCTGGCCTCGGTGGAGCCGTCGATCTCGCCCGGAACCTGCCGCATCGTCGACCAAGCGATGGCTTGGCATCCGGGTGACCGGTTCGCCGGTTATGACGAGATGATCGCGGCGTTGTCGGATTCGGCGATGCGCCTAAAGTCCGCTGCTTCGACTCCATCGGTGCCGACCTCATCCACGATGCCGACAGGCATCCCGGTGCCGCCACCGCCATCGCCGGCAACCGCGCGCTCCTCCGATCTCCGGATGGTGATTGCCGCCGTGGTCGCGGTCGTGCTGGCGGGATGGTGGTTCCTGCGTGACGATGGCACACCGCTTCCATCGTCGGTGCCCGCGCCCGCCCCGCCGACACCATCCGCCACGGTTTCTCCGGTCGCGGGGATTTACAACCAGGCGCACGCCGCACTCAAGCAACGGGAATACGATGTGGCCGCCGCGATCTTCGAAGAGTTGTTTCAAAACGAATCGACCGCCGAGCCCACTCGCACCATGGCAGGTCTCGAATCGGTCATCTGCACGTATTCTGCGGGCAGGCCGCGGCATGCCCGCGCCCGCGTGCGGCAGGTGCTCGACCATGTCGCCGTGTTTGAAGAAGATCCCTTCGCGCCCGGTGCCCAGTCGATCTCGCCCGGGATCGTGGACGTGCTCAAGGCGGTGCTCCGGCCTGAGCCGGTCGCGCTGCCGGCGATCATCGACGCGCGTGCCCCCGTCGGCCATCTGCCACAACTCTTGCTCGCATCGATGACGGCGGCCTTGAAAAACTGGGAGCAAGGCATGTTGAACCAGGCGGTACGCGGATTCGAGGCGGTGGTCGCATGGCGTCCTGCTTCCGGCTCGCCGGACCTGGAGATCTATCGCGATCTCGCGCAACGGCATCTCGAGGATTTCAAACTCCTGCAGCATCCGTGTTTCACGAGCCTTCCTGCCGATCGTGCGGGCTGCGATGCCGCGCTCAAGACGCTTGCAGAGCTGGAGGGCAGGCTCGCCACCAGCGGACGGGCGAGATTCAACCTGCTGGCATGGCGCCACGACATTGAGCGTCATGCACGGCTTCTCAAGTGAACCATTCGTGGCCGGCCTGACCCCTATTTCAGGGGAGGCGGTTGCGTTCGTCCACTTGCTGGTTGAGCGTGCAGAAATCGTAGATGTAGCCGACGAGGAAGAGTCCGCCGGTGAAGAGCCACAGCAGGCCGGTCCAGATCTTGCCGAGGTAGAACCGGTGGAGCCCGAACAGGCCGAGGAAGGTCTGCAGGATCCACGCGACCGAGTGGTTGTAGCGTCCGGTGATGTGGCGCAGGTCGGCGGTGCGGTCCATGCGCGGAATCAGGAACAGGTCGACGAGCCAGCCAATACCGAGCAGGCCGAAGGTGAAGAACCACAGCGCGCCGGTGATGGGTCGGCCATAGTAGAAGCGGTGCGATCCGGTGAATCCGAAGAGCCACAGGAGATAGCCGATGGTTTTGCTGTGGGTGTCGTTCATGGCGGCGGGGCAGGTGATGCGATAGCGATGGAGTCGCGATGACTGTGGACGGGTGTGGTGCGGGGTTGACCCGCTACCTTATCACGATGAAAAACCTGCGTGTGGAAGTGGTGCGGTTCAAGCTCGTGATCGCGTTGGACGGGGCGGCCTTTCACGGCTGGCAGTCTGGCCGCTCGGGACGTGGTGCGGCCGACCATCTCGAGGCCGCATTGGCGAGGTATTTCCCCGGGGCGTCGGGCGTGGTTTCGTCGAGCCGCACCGACTCGGGCGTGCATGCGGTCGGCCTGGTCGCGCATGTCGATCTGCCGCGCGCCGTCGCACCGGACCGCGTGCGTGCGGCGCTCAATGCGGTGTTGCCCGCGACCTTGCGCGTGATGGCGGCATCGCGGGTGTCGTCGGCGTTCCATGCGCGCTTTGATGCGGTTTCCAAAGAATATCGTTATCAAATCCGCAATCATCCGGTGATGGATCCGCTGTTGGTCGGCCGCGCGTGGCATGTGCCCCAAGCGTTGGATCTACCAGCCATGCGCGCTGCCGCCGCATGCTTGGTCGGCGTGCACGACTTCCGCTCGTTCACGGTCAGGCGCGATGGTTCACCCGGGGAAACGACCCGCAAGATCCTTCGCTGCGGGATCCGCGGTCGGCGCGGCCTGCTCACGCTGGTGGGTGAGGCCGACGGGTTTCTCTACCGCATGTGTCGGCGCATCGCAGGCACTCTGGTCGATGTCGGCCGCGGCAGGATGACGGTTGACGACGTCGTTGCCGCGTTGGACCGGCCGGGCATCGCCGCCGCGGGTGTCACCGCGCCCGCGCACGGCTTGTGTCTGCATCGCGTGCGCTACCAACGATCCGCGCGTGACTGACGATCCGTGCTTGCGCGAGACGCCGCGGGTGTGCATCGCTGCAGCATGGATGTCGCGGCGGTGTTCTTTGATTTTGATGGTGTGCTGGTCGACACCGAGTGGGCGATCTACCAGGCTTGGCGACGCACGTTCGAGGGGCACGGTCAGCATTTGCCGTTGGAAATCTACACGCGCTGCATCGGGTCGGACTTCGACACCTGGTCGCCCAAAACGCATCTTGAGGAACTCACCGGGCGCGCGTTCGATTGGCATGATCTCGATGCGCGGCGCCAGCGCGACATCCTCGCGGATCTCGAATTCGAGCCCGCGATGCACGGGGTGACGGCGGCGCTGGATCATCTCGATCAACGCGGCGTGCCGCGGGCTGTGGTGTCGAGTTCGTCTCACGCGTGGGTGGACGGATGGCTCGACCGGCTCGGGCTCGCGCCGCGTTTCGAAACCACGATCTGCCGGGGTGACGCGCCGCGCATCAAGCCCGCGCCCGACCTCTACCTCGCCGCTGCCCAGCGCCTCGGGGTCGACCCGCGCGAGTGCCTGGTCGTCGAGGATTCGCTCAACGGGCTCACTGCCGCCAAGGCGGCCGGCATGCGCGTGTGGATCGTGCCCAACCGCGTGACGTCGTGTCTCGATTTCTCCGCGGCCGACCGCGTCCTGCGCTCGCTCGCCGAGTGGGCCGACGCGACGGCGTGAAGGCGTGAAGGCGGGCGTCAGCCGCGAACACCGGAATGGTCGCACCTCGGGCTCAATACGCGAGCAGTTCTTCGATCGCGCGGCCGACCTTTTCCGCATTGGGGATCATCGTCTGCTCGAGCGTGCTGTTGAGCGGCACCGCCGGCAGGTTTTCCGAGCCGATCACGCGCACCGGCGCGTCGAGGTGTTCAAACGTGTGTTCCTGGATGAGCCCGGCGAGGCTGCGGGCAAAGCTGTTTGCCGCGGGTTCCTCGGTGACCACCAGGCAACGTCCGGTCTTGCGCACCGAGCGCAGCACCGTCTCCTCGTCGAGCGGATGCAGCGTGCGCAGGTCGATGATCTCGACGCGCGCCGCGTGCGGGCGTGCGGCATGCAGTGCCCAGTGCACGCCCATGCCGTAGGTCACCACCGTGAGCGTGTCGGTGCCGGGTTGGTCGGCGATCGATTGCACGACGGCCGCCTTGCCGAAGGGCAGGTGGTAGTTCTCGTCCGGCTCGATCACGCGCGCTTCGTCGGTGCCGCGCACTTTCGACCAGTAGAGTCCTTTGTGTTCGAGGATCACGACCGGATTCGGGTCGTGGTAGGCTGCTTTGATCAACCCCTTGATGTCGGCGCCATTGCTCGGGTAGGCGATCTTGATGCCGCGGATGTTGGTGAGCACGCTCTCGACTGAAGACGAATGGTACGGTCCGCCGCTGCCGTACGCGCCGATCGGCACGCGCAGGATCATGCTCACCGGCCATTTGCCGTTGGAGAGGTAGCACGAGCGCGACACCTCGGTGAACAACTGGTTGAGCGCCGGCCAGATGTAGTCGGCGAACTGGACTTCGACGACCGGCTTGAGGCCGACGGCCGACATGCCGACCGTGCTGCCGACGATGTACGCCTCCTGGATGGGCGTGTTGAAGACGCGTTCGTCGCCGAACTTCTGGGCGAGCGTGGCCGCCTCGCGGAACACGCCGCCGAGGCGCGCGCCGACGTCCTGGCCGTAGAGCAGGCATTCCGGGTGGGCGCGCATCAACTCTTCGACCGCGTGCAGCGCGCAATCGACCATCACCACCTTGTCCTCGCGCGGTGGCGTGCGGATTCCGGATTCCTCCGTCACCGGAGTGGGCGCGAAATCATGGGTGAACAAGTCTTCCGGCCGCGGGTCCTCCGCCTCGAGCGCGCGTTGGAAATCCGCGGCCACCCGCGCGACCGCCGCGGCTTCGAGCGACTCGACCTCGCTCTCTTGCACGCCCGCCTCGCGCAGCAGTGCCTTCATCCGCGGGTATGGATCGCGCGACTTCGCTTCGTCGAGATCGTCGCGGTACCACTCCATGCGCACGCCCGACGTGTGGTGGTTGAGCAGCGGCACGCGCGCGTGCACCAGGAACGGCCGGCGTTCGCGCCGCATCGTGGCGATCACCCGGCCGAGCGTTTCATGGCATGCGGCGAAATCCGCGCCATCGACGCGCACGGCCTCGATGCCGTGGAATCCGCGAATGTACTCGAACGCATCCTGCGCGCGGGTTTCCGCCGCATTCGCGCTGATGTCCCAGCCGTTGTCCTGCACGAGGTAGAGCACCGGCAGTTGGCGCAGCGCGGCCATCTGGAAAGCCTCGGCCACCTCGCCTTCCGTCACCGACGCGTCGCCCAGCGAGCACAGCACGACCGGCTTGTCGCCGTCGTCCGCCGCATCCATGCCGGTGCGCTCGCGATAGCGCAGCCCCATCGCCGCGCCGGTTGCAGGGATCGCCTGCATGCCGGTGGCGGAACTTTGATGCGGAATCTTCGCCTTGTCCGGATCGCGCAAGCTCGGATGACTGTAATAGGCCCGCCCGCCCGAGAACGGATCGTCGCGCTTGGCCAGCAGTTGCAGCATCAGGTCGTAGGGCCGCATGCCAATGCCGAGCAGCATCGCGTCGTCGCGGTAGTAGGGAAACGCAAGGTCGCAGGGCAACAGGTGCATGCCCGCGGCGATCTGCACCGCCTCATGACCGCGCGACGTGGCATGCACGTACTTCGACACGATCCGGAAGTTCTCCTCGTACAGTTCGGTCATCGCCTTGGCACAGGCCATCAGCGAAAACGCTTGTTTCAGGATCTCGGGATCGGTGGTGCTCAACTCGTCGGGAAGGGATGGAAATTTCGGGAAAACCGGCTGCCGTGCACTGCGCCGCGGGCGATCAGGCGTCACCCGTCGCGCGGGGTTGTTCGAGCAGATCACCCACCTTGCGCAGGAACGATCCGCCGAGCCAGCCATCGATGGCACGGTGGTCGAACGACAGCGAGAGGAACATCATGCGGCGGATCGCGATCTGCTCGCCTTGCGGCGTGTCGATCACCGCCGGGCGCCGCTGGATCGCGCCGAACGCGAGGATGGCCGCCTGCGGTTGGTTGATGATCGGCGTGCCCATCAGGCTGCCGAAGGTGCCGACGTTGGAAATCGTGAACGTGCCGCCCTGCACATCGTCGGGGCGCAGCGTGGCGGTGCGCGCCGCTTCGGCCAACGAGTTGACGCGCCGCGCAAGGCCGGGCAGGTCGAGCGTGCCGGCTTGCTTGACCACCGGGACGATCAGGTTGCCATCGGGCAATGCCGTGGCCATGCCGATGTTCACATCGGCGTGGACGATGATGCGGTCGTCGTCGATCGACGCGTTCATCATTGGAAATTCCGCCAGCGCGCGCGCCACCGCATCGATGAACAACGGGGTGAGCGTGAGCCGGGTGCCGTGGGCTTGCGCGAATGCTTCCTTCGTCGCGGCATGCCACGCGCAGAGATCGGTGACGTCCACCTCGATGAACGCGGTGACGTGCGGCGCGGTGTGTTTCGAGTACACCATATGGTCGGCGATGAGCCGCCGCATGCGGTCCATCTCGACGATGCGGTCGCGGCCTTCGACGATCGGGATCACCGGTTTTGGAAAACGCAGCGCGGTGGATCCTGCGGCGGCACGGCCCGGCGCGATGCCAGCACGCCGGTGGCGCAGGTACTGGAACACATCGGACTTGCGGATGCGGCCGTCGTGGCCGGTGCCTTGGATCGATTGCAACTCGTCGAGTGTGAGTTGCTCGGCCAGCGCGATCGCGCGCACCAACGGCGAAAGAAACCCGAGCGGCCGCTGCGGGGCGGCGGACGCGGCCGGTTGCGTGGATGCGGTCACTGCAACCGGCGTGGTGGCAGTTCCAGCCGCGGTCGGCCCTTCGACAGGATTCGCAGCTGCGGCTGCCGCATCGGCGGCTTCGTCGATCTCGATGCGTGCGATCACCTCGCCCACCGGCACCACCTCTTGCGCGGGACGCAGGATTTCCTTGAGCACGCCGCGCCGCGGGAATGGTAGCTCGCTGTTCACCTTGTCGGTACCCACCTCGAGCAGGATGTCGCCCGCTTCGATCGTATCGCCGGGTTGCTTGCGCCACTCGAGAATCGTGGCCTCGCTCACGCTCTCGCCGAGCCGCGGCATTCTGAATTCCGATTCGGTCATGGGCTCACTTGCGTTTGAATTCATCGAGCGTTTCATAGCCGCCCGATTGCATCGGCGGCCGGTCGGCAGGCGCCTCGCGCAGCGGCTCGACCTCGCGCAGCGACTCGTGCAGTTCGCGCGGCAGCCGCTGGTAGATCGCCGTGCCGCGCGTCTTCCAATCGACCATCTCGTCGCCCACCTCGCGCAGGATGCGCGCCGGGTTGCCGACGAGCAACTGCCGCGGCGGCACCTTCATGCCGGATTTGACGAATGACAGCGCACCGACGATGCACTCGTCGCCCAACTCGACGTTGTCCATCACCACCGCGCCCATGCCAATCAGGCAATTCGCGCCGATGTCCGCGCCGTGGATGATCGCGCCGTGACCGATGTGGGCGCCGGGGCCGAGCGTGACGAGCCTGCCCGGAAACATGTGGACCACACAGCTTTCCTGCACGTTGCAGCCGTCGCCGAGGACGATCCCGCCGAAGTCGCCGCGCAGCGTGCAGTGCGGACCGATGTAAGCGTCGCGGCCGATCACCACGTTGCCGATCACCGTCGCCTGCGGATGCACGAAGCTGCTTTCGTGCACGACCGGAATGAATTCCTTGAACTGGTAGATCATGGCGGGATCGGCGGCGGGCGGACGACCGCCGTACGGAAGGACTGTCTGCCACACCCATGACCAGCGGGACGGCGGGAGACAAGTGAAAGCCGCGGATCCGTGGGAAAAATCGCCGCCGGATTCACCGGGCGGGCGGTGCGGGCCGGTCTGGGTCGTCCGGGTATCCGCCCGCGTCGACCAGCGCGCGGATCGCCGCGACCACCGCCGGTTTGTCCTCCGGGTAGGTGACGCCGAACCAGCGACCGTCCGTGCGCAACACCGGGCAGCGCGCGCCGGTTTCGGCGATCCGTTGGTCGACCACCGTCGGCAGGTAGCACTCGGAGCGCAGCGGGTCGGGACACGATTGCAGGAAACGCAGGAATGCCGCCTCCATCCAGTGGAAGCACGCGGGACCGAACAACCAGAAATTCATCGAGACCAACGCGTCGTCCTCGAGCGCTCGGCGCACACCGTCGAGTCCCTCGCCACGGATCACGCCGTCTTCTTCGCGAGCGATCCCGCCGAACTCCTCGACCCCAGTGAGAACGCCCGCATCATCCACACGACACACCCCGCGGTTCACCCGGCCGTGTTCGGAAAGCGTGTTGACCAACGGGTAACCGATCATCGCCATGCCATCGTGCGCCTCGTCGGCGAAGCTCGCCAATTGCCGTGCCGCCACCGCATACGCGTCGCGTCCGTAGAAATCGTCGGCATTAATCACCGCGAACGACGTGTCGATCGCCGCGCGCGCCGCGAGCACCGCATGCGCCGTGCCCCAGGGTTTCGTGCGTCCTTCCGCAGGCACCATGCCACCGGGCAGGTCGTCGAGCCGCTGGAACACGCAGTCCACCGCGACACGGCCGCGGAAGCGGTCGACCACACCCCGCTCGAAGGCCTCGGCGAATTCCTCGCGGATCACAAACACGACCCGGCCGAATCCCGCACGCAGCGCGTCGCGCACCGAGTAGTCGAGCACGGTTTCGCCATGCGGCCCCATCGGATCCAACTGCTTGAGCCCGCCGTAGCGGCTGCCCATGCCGGCCGCGAGAACGAGCAAAGTCGGTGGTGGTGGCTCACGCATCGGAAGATCCCGCCGACCCCGCGAAACCCAGCGGATCGGCCCGCACATCCAGCCACGTCCCGGCCGGGCACCGCAAGATCCAAGCCGACCGGATCCCGCACATTGCCGGGCTCCCGCGGTTTTCACCCCGCATTTTCGCCTTGCCTTCGCGCGAACCCCATGGCCATTTTCCGTCCCCGCGTCCGTCGCGGCCCAATCCAATCCGGTGTAGCTCAGCGGTAGAGCGGGTGGCTGTTAACCACTAGGTCGTTGGTTCGATCCCAACCGCCGGAGCTTTTTGGAAGTGGGGGAGATGGGGGATGAAGTCCCCGGTGAGCCAAGCGTGGGCTTCGACGGGTCCGTTCCTTGAAATCCAAGGACTGACCCGAATGCCTTTGAGCCGCGCTCCTGAATCGTGGCTCGGAAACAGGTGGCCGGACCGGAGGACGGGAAATGGGGGTTGCATTGAACTCTTTAGTGTGTTGCCGGAGCGGGTAGCCTGAGGTGTGGAATCTCAACCGCTGCTCGGTGAGCACATCCGGAAACTTAGGATCGAGACGGGCTTCAGCCAAGAGGCATTGGCGGAGAGAGCGGATATCCACAGGAATTTCCTGGGTGAGATCGAGCGCGGCAAGAAGGGAATGACTCTCGACACCTTGTTCCGATTGAGCCGCGCGTTGGGCGTTACACCGCAATCCATAATCAAAGCAATTTATGAGCGTCGAACTGGCCAGAAAACTACGAGAAAAACATTTTCCTCCCTCCGTCCTCAACGGCGATAGGGCATCAACCATCAAGGAACGGACGTCCCTTCTCAAGGAATGCGTGAGCCTCGCTCTCCCCGTGATTTCGATGGGGCGCGCAGTTGGCAAAGTTCCGTCCTCATCCAAGGACAAAAATTGGAGAGGCAGGGCATTGGAGGTATTCTTGGGAGGCGGCAACAACTCTGCGGCAAAACGCGACTTCACGGATGGGGAACTGAAATCCACCAGGGTTATCCGAAAAAACGAGAATTGGGTGATCGAGCAGACACTACGGATCACAACCTTGAGTCATGCTGACTTCTCGCATCTTAACCAACTGGAAAAGACGCCGTTTTTCGACAAGGTCTCCTATTTCAACTGCGTCCTGTTCGATTCAAGGAAAGGTGACATCGAAGGGGGAACCATTGTGGGAGAATTCGTTTTCGATATCGACGACGATCCAAGTTTTCGCAAGGAGATTGCTGAGGACTA
>VHCM01000001.1 GCA_016871685.1 Verrucomicrobiota bacterium | reverse complement strand
GGCGAGCGCGCGCCGGACCGCGGGCGACAGCGGGCTTTCGATCGCGCCTGCGGCCGCTTGATAGAATTTCGCCACGGCGCGTGCGCTGCCGATGCCGCCGATCGCGGGCAGCGATGCCGACCACGCGTCGGGGCTGTTCATTTCATGCACCGCATGCAGTCCATGCGGAGACGAAAACGCGCGGCGGGTCAGGCTTCCGGCGGTGTTGAACGCGCGGTAGAATGCCTCGTCGTCCGGGTCTTGTGTCTTTCCCGGAAGAAGGGTCGCGACGCGGTGGTGTTCGCGCTGCGGCAGGCCGATCCAGAAATCGAGCGCGAGGGGCTTGGCGATGTGCCTGCGCCACCAATCGCCGAGCGTGTGGCCGGTGAGGTGCCGCACCGGCTCGTCGACGAGCGGGCCGAAGCTGCGCGCGTGGTAGCCGTGGCCGTCGCCCGGTGACCATGACGGAAGTTGTGTTTCGATGGCGGCGACAACCGCGTCGTGATCGAAGACGCTGGCGCGTTGGTCGAGTGCCGCGAGGCCGCATTGGTGCGACAGCAGGTGGTGGAAACACGCGTCCGCGACGGGAAAGCGCGGCCACACCTCGCGCACGGGTGTGTCCTCGTCGAGTCCGCGGCTTTCGAGCGCGTGCAGCAACGATGCCGCGGCCGGTGCCTTGGTCGCCGAGTACACCGGCACCAGCGTGTCGGGCGTCCATGCCACGCGGCATTCGCGGTCGCGCCAGCCGTGATCGAGCGCGAGCACTTCCTCGCCGCGCCACCACACGCAGACCGATGCGCCCAATTCGCCCCGCTCACGAAAGTTTTCCTCGAAGACCGACCGGAGATCCTCCAGTGCCGACGCGCGCAAGGCCATGCCGCGGTGTGGCGGCGGAGCGTCCGGCAAGCAATCCGGAAATGGCGGATCAGCCGGCGTTTTCGGTCGGACCGGCGGCTTGCGTCGACCATTCGTCGGTGAGCCGGTAGGCCACGGCGAGCAGGGTCGGCCCGAGGAACACGCCGACCAGTCCGAAGCCCAGCGCGCCGCCGATCACGCCGCAGAAGATCAGCGCGAAGGGCATCTTGCTGCCCTGGCTGATGATCAACGGTCGCAGGATGTTGTCGACACTGCTGATGCCTAGCAGTCCCCACAGGAGCAGGAAGATGCCCATGCCGGTCTGGTTCTGCGCGAACAACCAGAATGCCGCCGGCAGCCAGATGAGCGGCGGACCAAACGGCACGACCGCGAAGAAAAAGGTGAACACCGCGAGCAAGATCGCGCCGGGCACGCCGGCGATCCAGAACCCGAGGCCGGCGACGAGCGCTTGGGCGATGGCGGTGCCGAGGATGCCGTAGATCACGCCGTGCACCGTGTCGCCCGCCACCTGGATGAGCCGTTGACCGCGTGGACCGGCGAGCCGCTCGACGGCGACCGACACGCGTCGGCCGAGTTCTTGTGAATCGCGCAACAAGAAGAACGCGAGGAACGCGCTGAGCAACACTTGGGTGACGCCCTGCCCGACGGCGAGACCCGCCGCGATGAGCCACTCGCGCGCCCATGCGAGGAAGCGGCCGATCAATGCGACGAGCTGCGAGCGATCGTCGGATGCGGTCGCGCTGTCTGCGGTGTTGGTTTCCTCACGTGCCTGCTCCGCGTCCTTGCGCGGCGGCGACTTCACTTCCCGGTCGAGCTGGTTCATCCAGCGCTGGCGGTCCTTGGCGAGTCCGCGCCAGTAGCCGTCGAGTTCGTCGCCGACGATCGGGGCGGCACCGATCCATGCCGGTGGTTCGTCGGGCACGGCCATCAGCCAGTGGCGTGTGGCGTTCGCCAAGTCCTTGCCGTCCTGGGCGATGCGCACGCCGATGAAGACCACCGGCCCGGCGAGCATCACCGTGATGGTGAGGGTGACGAAGCAGGCGGCAAGCGTGCGGGATCCGCGGAACCAGCGGGTGAACACGCGCTGCAGCGGGTTGAGCGAGTACGCGAGGATGATCGCCCACAGCAGGGCGGTCATAAACGGCCGCAACACGACAAAGCATCCGACGAGCAGCAGCAGCAGGGCGGCCGCACCCAGCAGCGGCTCGGTGCGCAGGAACTTCCGGGCGTCCTCGTTTTCCGTCATCCGCCGCCGACCCTACCCGCGATCCGCCGTGCACGCCAGCGGGATTCGCCGGGCTTCGGCGGAATCTGGCACGCCATGAAGCGCGACTTTTCCCTTGGAGGACGCCCCGCCGCTTTCTAGCGTGACCCCGCAATCCATCCATCCCCCCATGCCCAGAAGAGAATTCACCATCCTCAACAAGCTTGGCATTCACGCGCGCCCGGCGGCCCAGTTCGTCAAGATGGCCAACCGCTTCGAGTGCGACATCCACGTTGAAAAAGACGGTGAGGAAGTCGACGGCAAGAGCATCATGGGGCTGATGATGCTCGCCGCGGGGCATGGCTCGGTCATCATCGTGAATTGCGAGGGCGGCGATGCCGAGGATGCGCTGGTGGCGATCGGCGACCTGATCGGCCGCAAGTTCGAGGAAGACTGAGCGGTGCGGCTCAGCCGAGTGCGGCGAGTGTCTTGAGCGCCTGCCAGGCGGCGTCGCTGTGATGCACGCGCAGGATGCGGCCGGCATCGCCTTGCGGCATGCAGGAGGCCATGCAGGCGATGGTGCCCGCATCGCGATCCTGCGGATCCGGAATGCCGAGCACCTCGCCGATGAATGTTTTGCGCGAAAGCGGCACCAGCACCGGTCGTCCGAACCGGTCGAGCGCGAAAAGATCGCGCAGCACCGCGAGATTGTCGTCGCACTGCTTGGCGAAATCGAGCCCCGGATCGACGATCAACGCTTCGTGCGGCACGCCCGCCGCCATGGCCATCGCGAGCTTTTCCTCAAAAAACCCGAGCATCGAGCCGACGATGTCGTTCCATCGCTGGTCGAGATGCGGCACCTTCGGCGCACCCACGCTGTGCATGATCAGCAGCGCGGTACCGTGATCCGCGCAGAGCGTCGCGTTGCGGTCGTCGGGCAGCGCGCCGATGTCGTTGAGCAGGTCGATCGCACCGGTCGTCAAGACGGCCTCGACGACATCCGGCCGCCAGGTGTTCACCGAAAGCACCGGCGGCCAGACTTGCTCGTCGTCGCGCGGCCGCAGCGCCTGCCATGCCGTGGCCCACCGCTCGAGAAATCCGCGCAAGCGTCGCACTTCCTCATCCACCGGCACCGGTCCGCGATTGGTGCGCGCGCTTTCAGCACCCACGTCGATGATGTCCGCTCCCGCGAGCACGTGCGCCTGCGCGCGCGAGATTGCGGCATCGATGTCCAGGGTGCCGTCGCCGCTGAACGAGTCGTCATTCACGTTGACGATGCCCATGACCAGCGGTCGGCGCGGAAAGCCGATTGTGCGTCCGGGTAGAGCGAGCCGCATAGGCGGGTGATAACCCCGTGCGGCACGCCAGGCAACCTTGTCGTCCCCACGCTCCGCGTGGGTAGTAAACGCTGAAATGCTGGAATACCGAAAGTCCCGAGAGGGACGGTTTCAAGGCGCGTGTTTGTCTCGCCCACCGTTGGGGTAAATCGATGTGCTGCGACTGCATCGAGAGCGATCCAACAAGGGGGGAGCGGGCAGCTTGCCCATTTTTGGGAAGAGCGGGAAGAGGCACCGCGCCAGAACTGGTTCGCCTTCTAGCGATCAGCGGCATGCACATCCAAAATCTTGACGTGCCCGTCTGCATCATCCACCCAGTAGGTCAGTGCATAGTCACCTGCGATCGCGATCTGTAGCAAGCGCCCGATTTCGTCGTAGTCCTCGGCGTCCGACCGACCCAGCGGATCCCGTCCGATCGCCGCAATCCCATTCATGAGCACCTGACGCGTCCAGGCCGGGAGTCGCTCCATGAACTCAATCACTTCGATCGAAATCAGCAAACGGTACTGCATGAGTCAGGATTCCAGCCTTTGGTCCAGCTCCTCAAGCGTCAGCCAATTCTCCGGCTTTGTATCGTCGATTTTTTGTGCCATGCGTGCCCGGTAGTCGGCCAGATCCCGATGTCTCAACGCAACAAGAAACGCAGCCAACCTCCGCCGCTCATCCGCCGGTAAGGTCTCAAGTTCAGTCCGGATCTCTTGAATGCTCATCGTCATACCATACACCGGAGCACGCCCGTGACAAGCGCAACCTTCAATCCCCCTCATCATCCATCAGGTCGCAGATGCGTTTGGCAATGTCTTTGAGCAGGGATGCCTGTCGTCCCCACGCTGCGCGTGGGGAGTAAAAGCTGAAATGCTGGAATGCTGAAAAGCTGAAAGTCCCGAAAGGGACGGTTTCAAGGCGCGTGTCTCTTCCTCTGCCCTAATCACCCATATCTCTTCCCTCTCTTTCCCTTGAAACTGGACACTTGTAACTGAAATCCGTAGAGCGCGATTCCTTCTCAACCGACCCCAGCAAGCCGACGCACTCGGATCTCGCGCCAATGACGCCGGTCCGCGCGATCGGCGAATTGTTTCGTGAATCCCGCCAGGGCCGACCCCGTGGAGACATCGTCCCCGGCAACAAGCACCTCGTTCATCGCCTTGGGTGCGCGCAGCGAGCGCAGCACCGGGAACACGGAGCGCAACTCCCGGCGGGTGAGTGATTGCATCGACCGGTGGCCCGGACCGGTCACCAGGTTCACGGCGAGCAGTCCGCCCGGGGCGACCGCGCGACGGAGATGCGCGACCAGCCGCGGATCCCACGCCTTCGGACGGAACACATCGGTGCGCCCGGCCAGATAAATGTCGTCGATGACCACATCAAAGCGGCGTCGGTTCGCGGCGAGCCAGCGGTAGGCGTCGGCGATGATCACCTCAATGCCGAGATCATCCAATGCCATGTGCTTGCGCGCCAACGCGACAATACCCGGATCGATGTCGATTGCGGTGAGCGCGCATCCGGGAAGCAGATGGCGCAGGGTGCGGAACGCGGTGCCGCCGGCCAGGCCGAGCATCAGCACCGACTTGGGAGGACCCGCGGGACGCAACAATGCCGAGGCCGAGATCAGATCCCATGCCAGGCCGGTGAGGAAGCGGCGGTGGTGATGGAACGCGTGGACCGCACCAGCAACGCGGAACTCGGTGGCCAACGCCGATTGCCAAAGTTCCAGCGACTGGTGACCGGTGTCGAACGTGGCGATTCGGCGCATGCGTGATGTTGGAGACGCAAGACGGCAAGACGCAAGACGCAAGAGAAGAGGAAGAGCTGCGCACAGCACCGGGGAGCGGCGGGATGGGATGTTTCAAGTGTTCTGATGGCAAGTTTCAAGTGTTCAGTGTTCAGTTTGAAGGAGAAGAGAGGGAAGAGGGGGAAGAGATATGGGTGATGGGTTATTGGTGATTAGGGAAGAGGAAGAGACGCGCCTTCAAAGCGCCCCTCTCGGGACTTTCAGCGTTTCAGCTTTTACTCCCCACGCGGAGCGTGGGGGCGCATCTTGCGTTCGATGGCGACGAGTGTGATGTCGTCCATCTGCGGGCCGTTGCTGGCGAAGCGGCGGAGTTCCTCCTGCAAGCGCAGCAGCACCGCCTCGGCACCGAGCGGAGCCGCGAGTTGGAACGTCTCGCAGAGCCGTTCCATGCCGAATTCGCCATCGTTGCCGTCGGTCGCCTCGCGCACGCCGTCGGTGTGCAGGAGCAGGCAGTCGCCGGGCTTCATCTCGATTGCCAGATCCTTGGTGACGCGTTCGAACACCGCGCCTTCATCGACGCCGAGCGCGAGCCCGGGTGGCCGCAGCGGCTCGACTTCGCCCGACGCGCGGTGATACCACAGCGCCGGATCGTGACCGGCCCGCGCCATGACGATCCGGCCGTCGGATTCATCGACGATGGCGTAGGCCATGCTGATGAACATGTCCTCGCGGATGTCGGGGAACAGCTTGCGGTTCACGGCGGCGAGCACGGCGGACGGCGAGTCGTTGCCCGGTGCGAGCGAGCGCAGCGTGCTGCGGCACATCGCCATGAGCAGTCCGGCCGGCAGTCCCTTGCCCGAGACGTCGGCGATCGCGATGCCGGTGCGCTGAGGGCCGATGCCGATGTAATCGTAGTAGTCGCCGCTGATGATGCGAGCCGGCAGGTTGGTGCCGCTGATGCGGAAGCCCGCGATCACCGGATCGTCCTGCGGCAGCAGGATGCGCTGGACCTCGCGGGCGTGGCGCAACTCGTCCTCCATCGTGCGTTTCTCGGTGGCCTCGCGGTGCAGGCGGGCATTGCCCAAGGCAAACGACGATTGCTCCGCAGCGCTGCGGAAGACGGTGAAGTCGTTGGCGCTGAACGACCCGTCCTCGTGACGGCGCGCGATCGCCAGCACGCCGAGGTCGCGCCCGCCGTGCCGCAGCGGTGCGAGCATCACCGACACATCGCCGGTGTAGCGCATGAAGTCGTCGTGGAACGCGGGATGGCTCTTGACGTCCTCGACCTGGATCGCCTCGCCCACCGCGAGGCAGTGGCCGAGGATGCCGTCGTCGACGGCCGCGCGCGACAGGCGGATGTGGCTCTCGAGGACGCGCGGATCGCGCTCGGCCTTTCGGCGCACCTCGACGGGCACGCCGACCAGCGGCGGGCAATCTTCGGAAACATAGGAAGGCGTCAGAAAGCGGTTCGATTCATCGAGGAAATACACCGCGCCGCCGCGCGCCTTGATCACGTCGACCACACCGTCGACGATCATGCGCGAGAGCAACGCCGGCGTCGGATCCTGGTTGATCGCCTTGCCCAGGTCGCGAAGGAACGAGAACATCCGCAGTTCCTCACCTTCGAATTCGCGCAGACGCCGGCGCAGCCCGCGAATGCGGTTCGTCAGCAGCCGGATCATCACCGCTGCGGCCAGCACGGCCATCGCGCTGGCAACGGAAAGAACAATCGCGGCATCCGGCATGGGAAGACCACCAGTGAATACGGCGCGGCGGCGCTTGCCAACACCGGAGGACGGGGAAAATCAGCCCGGGTCCTGCGGCGGATCCGCGGGCAGGCGGGAGAGCTGGTGCTCGAGCACTTGGGTGACCTCTTCAAAGCGGCGGGCGTTGCCATCGTTGACCTGGCCGAGCTGCTGGTGGGCATCGAGCATGTGCTTCGCGCGTTCCGTCTTGTCCGGCAGGCCGGCCTGCGGCGGTGCCTTGAGCTCGGCGCGGATCGCATCGAGCCGTCCCTGCCATTCGGCCGCTGGCGGATCGATCTCCATCAGGAAGTCGAGCCCGAGATCCTCGAGTGAGCGCCGGTTTCGCTCGTCGGCTCCGGCGATCTGCAAGGCCATGCCTTGATCACTCGTCGGCAACTTCGAGGCGATGCCCGCCAGCGTGCCCATGAATGTCGAGTCCATCCCGGAACACGAGCCGAGGTCGACCACGATGCGCCGCTCTCCCGCGGCGATGCGTTGTTCGCCGATCGATTTGAGTGCCGGACTGTTGAGAAACGATCCTTTGCCTTCGCAGCGGATCCAGGTGAATCCGTCGAAAGTGCCGACCGTGATGGGTGCTGTCTGGGTCACGCGGGGTCGCCCGTGCACGACGGGCCTGACCAGCCCAACGTAGTCCCGGTCGATGTGGAGGTCAACCGCCCGGCTGAAACTTTTGGTGCATCCTGCGGCTCAGTCCCACAGGTACGACTGACGGCTGGCGACGGGGCGTCCTTGGCTGCGGACGGTTGCCTTCCATGCGAGCACGCGGCCGCCTTCGAGGTAGTCGCGGCCGATGACCGCGAATTCGACCCGCCCCCGCGCGCTGTCCGGCGCGAGGCGTTTCACCTGGCGTTTGACCAAGCTGCCGGTCGCGCTCTGGCGGTACTCGAACACCACCTCGACCTCGCCGCCGCTTCCCGCCGACGGATCGTCCCAGAGGATCGTGTAATACTGACCGAGCCGCTGGCGTTGCTCGGTGACGCTCACCGCGCCATGCAGACGCCGCTCCTTTTCCATGCGCACCATCGGATCCTCGTCGGTCGATGACAAGTCGCGCAGGTGGAACTGCTTCACTTGCATGTCCCCGCTGCGGTTGGCGCAGGAGGCGGTCAGCAGGACCAGGCACAGACCGGGCAGGAGGCGCATGGATTCATTCAACCCGATGGTGCGTGCGGTTCAAGCCGCATCCCGCGTTTTTACTCTTTCCCGACGCTGCCCGGGGCAGCAGGATCTTCGGTAGATGAGCGAGGGCGATCCGGTGGAAACCAGGCTGGAGTTCGATACTCCGCGGTTTTTGCATGAGATGCTCGCCAACGATCCGCGCAACCTTGCCTATCTTGAGGAGCGCCTCGGGGTCGGCGCGGTGTCGCGCGAAGGCTGGGTGCTGCTCAAGGGTGCCGCGGATGCGGTCGAGCGCGCCCGCACGGTGTTTGCCGATCTCGAAGGGGCGCTGCGCCAGGGCGGACGCATCGAGACGCGCGACTTCCGGCTGGCGGTCGATGTCGCGGCCCGTGCCGGCGGTGTGGGCGTGAAGGAACTCGCCGGCGTGAAACTCGTCGGCTCGCGCGGTCGGCGGCCGGTCGTGCCGCGCACGCCCGCGCAGCTCGGCTACGTGCAGGCGATCGAGGCGCACGACGTCGTCTTCGGCCTCGGTCCGGCAGGCACCGGCAAGACGTATCTGGCGATGGCGATGGCGCTCACCTTGCTCAAGCGTCGGGAGATTCATCGCGTCGTGCTCACCCGGCCGGCGGTCGAGGCGGGTGAGGCGCTTGGCTTTCTGCCCGGCGACTTGCGCGAGAAGGTCGCGCCCTACCTGCGCCCGCTTTACGATGCGATCCACGACATGCTCGATCCCGAGGAGGGTCATCGATATCTCGAGGACGGCACGATCGAGATCGCGCCGCTCGCGTTCATGCGCGGCCGCACCCTCGCGCGTTCGTTCGTGATTCTTGACGAGGCGCAGAACACGACGCGCGAACAAATGTTCATGGCGCTCACCCGCCTTGGCGAGGAATCCCGCATGGTCGTCACCGGCGACAGCTCGCAAGTGGATCTCAAGCCCGGGGTGAAGTCGGGACTCGCCGAGGCCGAGGCCGCATTGGCCGACATCGAGGGCATCGCCTTCGTGCGCTTTGGCAAGGAGGACATCGTCCGCCATCCGGTGGTCGGCCGCATCGTCGAGGCCTACGAGCACCATCGGGGGTGAAGGGGGGGGGAGATTGGTGATCGGTTATTGGTTATTGGTTATTGGTTATTGGTTATTGGAGAAGAGGAAGAAATGCGCGGAGCCGGGGAGCGTCGGCATCCTGCCGGCCCCGCACGGCGTCTCGCCGGGCGTGTGAGGCAAGAGACATTGGAAATGGGTGATTGGTGATCAGGGATGAGGGAAGAGGTGACACAGTCGCAGCGCGCAGCATCAAGGATGCGTGGGCGTCCACTTGTTCAACAAAATCACGGGCGGGCCGCCCGTGCCCCCTTGGAAGAGCGAAGCACAAAGGGGGGAACGGGCAGCTTGCCCGTTTTTGTTCAAAGCCGCCGATCTGCGCGCAAGAAACGCGGGCAGGCACTCGCATTGCTCCATCCAACATCCAACATTCAACATTCAACATCTCCTCACTGCCCGGCTTTCAAGTCTTCGTCGTTGGGTGGCAGGGGCACGGGTGATGTCGATGCCGGCGGAAGCACCGGCGGCGGGGGAATCTCGGGAGCCGGCGCGTTTGGGTCGATCACTGTCGGAATGGCACCGCCGGGAGGCAGAGGCGGGATCGAGTCGGGCAGGGGATACACCTGCACTTCGTTGCCTGTGGGCGCGGGCGCGGCGGCTTTCGGGTCTTCGACCATCACCGTCGGCACGAATCCGATTTCACCGGTGTCGAGTTCGACTTTCACGAAACTGTCCTGCTGCGAGATGACCTTCATCGACGTCGCGCGCGGCAACAACTTGTCGGCCTCCGCTCCGTCCTTGGGTCGGCTTTTGTAAAAATGCGTGTTGTCCATCACGGTGCTGACGAATTGGCCGGCCTTGAACCCCGATGCCTCGACGGTTGCGATCGCGGCCTGGCGTCCCGGCGCGGCCAGCGGATCGAAGTCCCCGCCGCCCACCGGCCCGCTCATGCCACCACATCCAGCGAGCAGAGCGCCGAATGACGGAACGAAAACCCAATGCGATTTCATGCAGTCGGGATGCTGGCCGCGTGGCTGCAGGGCGTCAAGCGCGCGGTGGCGTGGTGTCGCGGATTCTGGGTGGACGACTGGATCGGCGTTGCGGATGCTGCGCTCATGGCTGGACGCGGCATTGTCATTCGTCTGATGGCCGCACTGGTCAGCGCCGGGTTGGTGGCGCTGCTTTTTCCGCCGTTTCCCTGCGGTGTGCTCGTATGGATCGCGCTGGTCCCGTTGCTGGCCGCCCTGTGGTCGATCGATGGCGAGCACGCCGTTCGCCGCGGGTTCCTGCTTGGCTGGCTCGCTGGAGTGGTGACGTTTTTGATCCAGTTGCGCTGGGTGGCGGTGGTGTCGCCTCTCGGGCTGGTGGTGCTCGCTTCGTACCTCGGGCTCTACTGGGGGGTCTTTGGTGCCTATGCATCGACTTGGGGCAACCCGTGGAAACCACACGCCGATCTTGGCCATGCCTCGCTGCGCGGCATGATGGTCACCGGTTTCCGCCACGCGGCGTTGTGGTCCGGGCTCGAGGTGTTGCGCGGCTGGGTGTTCACCGGGTTCGGGTGGAATGCGCTGGGAGTTGCGTTTCATGATTCGCGTGTGCTCGCGCAGTCGGCCGACCTCCTCGGCGTGGCCGGGCTCTCGATGTTGCCGGTATTCGTTCAATCGGTGTGGCTGCAATCGGCGCGTCGCGCAAGATGCGGGCCGTCGCGCGTGCCGGGCGCGGCATTTCTGATCGCCGTCGCACTGGTGGCTGCCGCGGCCGGGTACGGCGGGTTCCGCATCGCCGCAGAGGGGCGGAGGGAAACGCAGCGGCTCAAGACCTTGCTGGTGCAGATCAACATCCCGCAGGAAGCCGCGCGCCAGCTTTGGACCGCGGAGGAAGTCCACATGGCCTACGAAGACGAGACGCTGCGCGCGCTCGACGCGCTCAAGCGCGACCCGCGGTCCTGGCCCGACTGGGTGATGTGGCCGGAATCCGCGCTGACCGGCCGAATCCTGCGCGCCGCCGACGGAACGTGGGGCGCGTGGCGTGAAAATGACGAGACGATCGCGCGGGTGCGCACGGCCGGCGAGTTCCATCTCATCTACGGCATCAACGAACTCGAGGCCGAGTCGTCCGCCGACGGCATGCTCACGGTGCGCGAGCCGGGCCGCGCGTGGAACTCGCTCGCGGTGATGCCGCCGGAGGGCGGATTGCAAACGTATCGCAAGCACCATCTCGTCGTTTTTGGTGAAACGATTCCGTTCGTCGATTCGGTTCCGCTGCTCAAGCGGATCTATGAACAACAGGCAGGCGTCGCCTACGGCGGATCGTTCACGCCGGGAGAATCGTTCGATCCATTGGTCGTCGCCACCGCCGACGGCCGCTCGCTCGCGGCGATTCCCACGGTGTGCTTCGAAGACACCGTGCCGCGATTGGTCCGCAAATTCGTGCGCCGCGGTCCGCAGGTGATGATCAACGTCACCAATGACGGCTGGTTCAAGGAGTCTGCCGCCGCCGCGCAACACTTCGCCAACGCGCGCTTCCGTGCGATCGAACTGCGCCGGCCGATGTTGCGCTGTGCCAACAACGGCGTGAGCGCCGCGGTGGATCCCACCGGCTCCACCGCACATCCGGACACCGGTGTGCCACAAGTCATCACCGATGCCGCGGGCAGCCACTTCACCCGCGGCAGCTTGCTTGCCGAACTCGACATCCCGCTCGATCCGCCCACCACGCTGTATGCCATGATCGGCGACTGGGGCGTCGCTGTTCTCGCCTTTATCGCACTGGTGGGGAGGAGGAGGGGATGGTGATTGGTGATAGGTGATTGGTTATTGGGAAGAGGGAAGAGGGAAGAGGGATGGAGGGATGGAGGATGGAGGATGGAGAGGCTGGTCGGAGGGTGCTTTGGGCTACCGGATCGCGTGGGGCGGGGCGGATTGTCCTCGACGTCGGCCGGGGGCGGCCCCAAAATGATTTGCCTAGCCCCGATTCTGATGAACACACGATCACTTCTCGTCTGTGCCGCGGTTTTTTCCCTGCATGCCATTGCCACGGCTGGTGGCGATGGCTGGACCCATGATTTCGAGGCCGCCAAAAAACAAGCGGCCGAATCCGGCAAGGACCTGCTCGTCGACTTCACCGGCAGTGACTGGTGCGGTTGGTGCATCAAGCTCAATGACGAGGTCTTCAAGCAAGACGAGTTCAAACAGGGCTTGAAGGACACGTTCACCTTGGTCGAAATCGATTTCCCCGAGGACGAGTCGAAGCTCAGCGAAGAAACGCGCAAGGCGAACAACGCGCTCGGCGAGAAGTATGCCGTGCAAGGTTACCCGACGATCTATCTTTGCGACGCGCAGGGCCTGCCGTACGCGGCCACCGGCTACGAAAAGGGCGGGGCAGAGAACTACGTCCGCCACCTCAACGAACTTCGCGCGAAGAAAAGCAAGCGCGACGAAGCGTTCGCCAAGGCCGGTCAGGCCGAGGGCGTCGAGAAGGCGAAGCTCTACATCGCCGGACTCGAGGGGCTGGGACTCGAGGATGAGGTGATCGGCAACCTCTACGGCGACGTGATCGGCAAGATCAAGCAGGCCGACCCCGGCGACGAAACCGGATTTGTCAAGAAATCGGGTGCCAAGCAGCGGATTGCGGAGTTTCAGGAAAAACTCCAGGAGCTCGCGCAGACCGGCGAGTTCGATGGTGCGATTGCCTTGGTCGACAAGACCATCGCCGATGGCGGGTTCGAGCCAGACGTCGTCTTCAATCTCAAGATGACCCGCGTCATGATCTTCGCCGAACAGGGCAAGTTCGATCAGGCGGTTGATGCGGTCGATGCGATCAAGAAAGAGAACCCGGATCATCCGATGATGAGCCAGATCGACGAATTCCGCGCCATGCTGGAAAAGGAAAAGAGCGGCGGATCCGCGGAGGGAGAGACGGCCGATGATTCGTCCGCCAAAGAGGAAGCCAAGGACGGCACCAAGGAGGAGGCCGGCGACAAAGCGAAGGACGAGGCGAAGGATTGAGCCGGGCTGCCCGGCATCCGGTCTTGAGTCGCGCGGCATCCCTGCGAGACTCACCGCGTGCGCGTCGAGATCCTCAACACCGGCACCGAGCTGCTGCTCGGCAACACCGTCAACACGCACGCCGCCTGGTTCGGCCGTGAATTGTTCAAGCTCGGTCTGCGCGTCGCCCGCCAGACCACCGTGCCCGACGGCGAGGCGATCCGCGAGGCGATCGAATCCTGCGTCGCGCGCGCGGACGTCCTGATCGTCACCGGCGGACTCGGGCCGACCAGCGACGATCTCACCCGCGAGCTTGCCGCGGCGGCGCTCGGGCTCGACCTGATCACCGACGAGGCGGCGCTGCGTTCGATCGAGGCGTTCTTCGCTGCGCGCGGCCGGCCGATGGCGGAGGCCAACCGGAAGCAGGCGCTGGCACCCGTGGGATGCGATGTGTTGCCGAATCCGAACGGCACCGCGCCGGGCATCTACATCCCGCCGCGGATCAATGGTCGCTCCGATTGCGCGCTGTTCCTGCTTCCCGGTCCGCCGCGCGAGCTGCAGCCGATGGTTCATGCGGAAGTCGTGCCGCGACTGCGCGCGCTCACCGGTGGCGCGTTGCCCGCCGCATCGATCGAGCTCAAGTTCACCGGCATCGGCGAGAGCGATTTCCACCAAGGCATCGACGCACGGCTCGCCGAAATCGAAGGGCTCGAGTACGGCTACTGCGCGCGCATCGGCGAGGTGGACCTGCGTCTCATCGGTGGCACCGATGCCATCGCACGCGCGAAAGAAATCGCCCTCTGGTCGTTCGCGGATTTTCTCATCAGCGACGACGGATCGTCGCTCGAACAAACCGTGATCGCCCTGCTCGCCCGCCACCGCCTCACGCTTGCGACTGCGGAAAGCTGCACCGGCGGATTGGTGGCCGACCGCTTGACCAACGTCCCGGGTGCCAGCGAGGTGTTCACGCACGGCTTCGTCACCTATGCGAACGAGGCAAAGACCGCGGTGCTCGGCGTACCCGCGGCCGACATCGTCGCCCATGGGGCGGTGAGTGAAATCGTCGCGCGGAAGATGGCCGAGGGCGCGTTGCGTGTGTCGGGTGCTTCGCTCGCAGTGGCCGTCACCGGCATCGCCGGGCCTGGCGGCGGAACACCGGAAAAACCGGTGGGCACCGCGTGGATCGGCCTTGCCGCCAAGGACGCGACGACCACTGCCAGCCAGATCCTCCAGCCGCGCCAACGCCGCGATTTCAAACTCGCCGCCAGCCAGGCCGCGCTCGACGCCGTGCGCCGGGCGCTCATCGCGCGATGAAGGCATGTCGGTCCCGGCTGGGCGCGCAATTTGCAGTGGAGTGACCCGGGCCGACCCGCTATCAACCGGGCTTGCCCCGCGCGACTCCGCAGATGAATTCCGACCTCACCGTCATCAAGGCCGGCACCGGCGTGCTCACCCGCTCGGCCGACGGCACACTGGATGCCGATGCCATCGCATCGCTCGCCAACGCCATTGCCGGGCTCATCGACCACGGTCACCGCTGTTTGCTCGTGTCATCCGGTGCCGTGGGATCCGGCGTGTCGGCTTTCGGGCTTGCGGAATATCCGACCGACACCGCGACGCGCCAGGCCTGTGCCGCGGTGGGTCAGGCGCGACTGATGCAGACGTACAGCGGCTGGTTCGCCGCCGCGGGTGTGACGGTGGCGCAAGTGCTCCTCACCGCAGCCGATCTCGCCACACCCGATCGCGCATCGCTCGTCTCCGACACGCTGGGCCGCCTGCTGGCGGAGCCGCGGGTGCTTCCCATCATCAATGAGAACGATTCCGTCGCGGTCGAGGAACTCAAGTTCGGCGACAATGACATGCTTTCGGTGCGCGTCGCACGGCTCGTCGGCGCACGCCGCGTCGTCCTGCTCACCAGCGTCGACGGACTGCTCGATCCGGACACCGGATCGCTCGTTCCCGAGGTCGGCGACATTGACTCGGTGCTGCGCATGGTGCGCGACGACAAAGGACGTTTCTCGATGGGCGGCATGGCGTCCAAGCTCGCAGCCGTGCGATTTGCGGTCGATGCCGGCATCGAGACCCACATCGCCCATGGCCGCCACCCCGAACGCCTCGCTGCGATTCTGGCCGGCGGTGGTGTCTCGACGCGATTCGCTCCGGCAGGGTGAGAGATGGTCTACGGCGTTCGAACGGTGAGAGTCCAGGCGTGCATTGCCGCCCTGCAGCACGTGTTCAACCGGTGTAAATCCGGCAGACCGTTCCCTCACAGAGCAGGAGTTCTTCTCCTTCGGTATGGGTGAATACCGCGCGCGGATGATGCGTCCGCCGCAACCGGTCCATCCGCGGTCCCGCCGCATTCCGTGGCACATGGAACGCCATCACGCCGCGCTTGTGCAGGTCGAGTGCCGCCAGCAGTTGCGGCATCGCGAAGGGATGCGCTTCGAGCATCGACGCTCCGGCGCGCAGCAACGCCTCCGCGCGGAGCGTGTAGCCATGCTCTCCAGTGAGCGCGGCGAGTTTCAGCAGGGTTTCCGCCGCAAGATGGTTGGGCGATGGCTCGGCTCCGTCGTGATCTTCGCGGATCACCATCAGCGTGCGCTCGCCGAGCTGCGGTCGCATCACATAGCCCGCACGTTCCTCGTCCCAGCAGTCGCGGTCGAGCGCACGTTGGATTTCGATCGCAAAGCCGAGCCATTCCTGCGTCCGATCCACCGCGTGCAGTTCGATCAATCCGGCGATGAGGCAGGCGTGATCGGCGGGATACCCGCGGGCATCCCCACAACGGCCGCGGAACGTGCGGAACAAGCGGTCGCTGTCCCAAAGCTCGCGCCGCAGGAATGTGGCGGCGTCGCGCGCGGCCGCAGCGAGGTCGGGACGGTCCAGCACCCGCGCGCCGCGCGCGAGCGCGGCGATCGCCAGCCCGTTCCACGCGGTGAGGATCTTGTCGTCACGGTGCGGCCGCGGTCGGCATGCGCGCGCATCGAGCAGCACGGCTCTGGCGGCGACGAGGCGTTCGTCGATTTCCTCCACAGACGTGTCGAACCTCATCGCGAGATCGTCACGGCGGGTCGCGCGATACAGCGTGTTGCGTCCGTGCAACTCGCCATGCGGATCGCTTTCATGGCTGGCATTGCCTTGCGCCTCGACACCGTAGGCGGTGCAGAAAATCGCGGCGTCGCGCGGATCAAGCAGTCGGTGGATCTCGTCGGCCTCCCAAGTCCAGTAGGCCCCTTCGAGCGGGCGCGACGCATCCTCCGTTGGCAGGCTGTCGGCATCCTCGGCCGCGTGAAACGCGCCGCCTGCGTCGCGCATGGTCCCGGTGAGGTAGCGGAAGATTCCTTCCGCGGTCTCACGCAGCACAGAGTTTCCCGAGATCTGCCAGCCATCGATGTACGCCATCGCCAGCTGTGCCTGGTCATAGAGCATTTTTTCGAAATGCGGCACATGCCACCGGCGGTCGACCGAATACCGATGAAATCCGCCGCCGAGTTGGTCGTGCATGCCGCCGCTGGCCATGGCGAGCAGCGTGCGTTCCGCCATCCGCCAGGCCTGACCTCCTTCGTCGCTGTCGCGACCGAAGCGCTCGCTGATCTGCATCAGCGCACGCAGCACCACCGGTCGCGGAAATTTCGGCGCATCCCCAAAACCACCGGTGCCGCTGTCGAACATCGCGTCGCAGCGGTCGAGAAAATCGCCGAACACCTTGCCACCCGGCAGGCCGCGGACTGGTTGTGCGGAAGCCGCCTCGTGCCGCAGGTGGCCGATCGCGCGCGCGGCGATCTCCTCAAGATGCCCGCGGTCGTCCCGCCAGACACGGGCCAACTCGTGACAGACCCGGTCGAATCCCGGTCGGCCATGCCGGTCCCCGGGCGGAAAATACGTGCCGCCGAAGACCGGGCCGCCGTCGGGCGTGAGCCACACGCTCATCGGCCAGCCGCCCTGGCCGGTCGTCGCCTGCACGTAGGCCATGTAGGTCGCATCAATGTCCGGACGCTCCTCGCGGTCCACCTTCACATTGATGAAATGATGGTTCATCACCTGCGCGATGCGCTCGTTTTCAAAGCATTCGCGTTCCATCACGTGACACCAATGGCAGGTCGAGTAGCCGACCGAGAGAAAGACCAGCTTGTCCGTGGCGCGCGCTTTTGCGAAGGCCTCATCACCCCACGGCAGCCAGTCGACAGGATTGTGTGCGTGCTGAAGCAGGTAGGGCGAGGTCTCGCGGATCAGGGCGTTGGGCATGGCGGAAATGAGGGGCGCGGGATGGCAAAGAGAAAGAAACAGTCGAACACCGGAGGACAGGCGTCCGGCTTGTCAGGGAACGAAGGCATCCTTGTCTGCGCCATGCGCTTGCCATGCGAAGGATCACCCCCGTCACTTGCTCCGCTCATGGCCGCTGCATCAGGTCGGATGTGGTGTTACGGAGACCGGCACCAATCGGCTTTTCACCGAGGACGCGCAGGGGTCTGGGTAGTTTCTTGCGGCGCAGGCCGAACTGGCGCACGGCATGCCGCTGCAAGTGCGCGACAGCGTCGTCGACGTCGTCGGTGAAGAAGATCAGTTCGGGGTCGTCCGGGCTAATCATGCCTTCCTCGGCCATGCGGTAGACGAAATCCATGAGCGGGCGCCAGTAATCCTTGCCCATCAGGATGATCGGGAAGCCCTTGAGCTTGCCGGTCTGGATGAGCGTCATCGTCTCGAACATCTCATCGAGAGTGCCTGCGCCGCCGGGCATCACGATGAACGCGTACGAGTACTTCACCAGCACGACTTTGCGCGTGAAGAAGTAGCGCATCGTCACCGAGCGTTGCACGTGCGGGTTGAGCTGCTGCTCGAAGGGCAGCTCGCTGTTCCCACCGAGAGAGCGCCCGCCGATTTCGAACGCCCCTTGATTGCCGGCCTGCATGATGCCGGGACCGCCACCGGTCATCACGGTGAATCCCAACCGCGCGCAGGCCGCGCCCATCCGTCGCGCCAGTTCGTAGTGTTCCGTGCCCGGCCGGATCCGCGCGGAGCCGAAGATCGTCACGCAGGGTCCGGCGAAATGCAGCGCGCGGAAGGCCTTGAGCAGGTCCTTGCCCACGCGGAAGAGGGTGATCAGGTCATGCAGGCGCGATTTCGGGCCGGAGAGGAGCGAGCGGTCGGCGCTCTCCAACTCGAACAGCTCTTGTTCACGGATTTCCTGTTCGGTGATCGGCAGCGTGCCGTTGGGCTGCGGCATTCGGGGTACGGACGTCGAATTCACAGGCGTCTTTAAATCATGAAAGCCGCGGGGGAAACGTCGGATTGCGAAAAATCCGCCGATTTCAGGTCGGCCGGGCCACCTCCGGTGCGGCGTGGGGTCCGGCCGATCGTCCACTGCGATCGGAATTTGACGTGCCAGCCCGCCGGTTTCCTGCTTTGTTCCCGCGCCGCCGCTTCCGCTTCGTCCGCATGGCCACCGAACTGACACGTAATTTCTCGATCATCGCGCACATCGATCACGGGAAGACCACGCTTTCCGACCGCCTGCTGGAAGCGACCCGCACGATCAGCGAGCGGGAAAAGCAGGACCAGTTGCTCGACGCGATGGATCTCGAGCGCGAGAAAGGGATCACGATCAAATCGCATCCGGTGACGATGGAATACCGGGCGAGGGATGGGAACACCTACAAGCTCAACTTGCTCGACACGCCGGGCCATGTCGATTTCTCGTACGAAGTCTCGCGCTCGCTGGCGGCCTGCGAGGGGGCGATCCTGATGGTCGATGCGGCGCAGGGGGTGGAGGCGCAGACCGTGGCCAACCTGCACCTCGCCACGGCGCAGAACCTCACGATCATCCCGGTGCTCAACAAGATCGACCTGCCGGCCGCAGATGTGCCCAAGTGCAAGAAGCAGCTCGAGGATATCCTGTGCATTCCGGCCGAAGACTGTATCCCGGCATCCGCCAAACAAGGCATCGGCATCGAGGATATTCTCGAGGCGGTGGTCGAGCGGGTGCCGCCGCCCGTCGAGCATGCCGACCGCCTGTTGCGCGCGACGGTGTTCGACTCGGTGTACGACACCTACCGCGGCGTGGTCTCGTACGTGCGCGTGTTCTCCGGAACGGTGAGGCGCGGTCAGCGGGTGAAGCTCTTCGCCACCGGCAAGACCTACGAGGTGAAAGAGGTGGGGGTCTTCACGCCGAGGATGAGCGCGCGCGACCAACTCGTTCCCGGCGATGTGGGCTACGTGATCGCCAACATGAAGTCGGCGAGCGAAGTCAAGATTGGCGACACGATGACCGATTCGGTCCACCCCTGTCCCGAGCCGCTGCCCGGATACAAGGAGATCCAGCCGATGGTCTTCTCGGGCATTTATCCGGTCGAGTCCTCGGACTACGAGGCGCTCAAGGCGGCGATGGCCAAGCTGCAGATCAACGATCCCGCCTTCACCTACCAGCAGGAAAGCTCGACGGCGCTCGGATTCGGCTTCCGCTGCGGGTTCCTCGGCCTGCTGCACATGGAGATCATCCAGGAGCGCCTGCGCCGCGAGTTCGGCATGAACGTGATCTCGACCTACCCGTCGGTGATCTACCAGGTGACACTCACTGACGGCCGCGAGCTGGTGGTCGACAACCCGTCGCTCTTTCCCGAGGCCCAGACGATCCAGGAGATTCGCGAGCCGGTGGTGAACGTCTTCATCATGGTGCCCGGCGAGTACATCGGCGACATGATGCAGCTGGTGATGGAGAAACGCGGCGAAGTGGCCAACACCGAGACGATCGACGAGTCGCGGGTCATGCTCAGCTGCGTGCTGCCGCTTGCCGAGATCCTCGTCGACTTCAACGACCGCCTGAAGTCCATCACCCGCGGCTACGGGTCGATGGACTACGAGCATGCCGGATATCGCGCGGCGAAGATGGTCAAGATGGACATGCTCATCGCCGGCGATCCGGTCGAGGCGTTCTCGACCATCGTGCACCGCGACAAGGCGGAAACCTACGGGCGCCAGTTGGCGACCAAGCTCAAGGAGGTGATCCCGCAGCATTTGTTCGTCGTGGCGATCCAGGCGGCGGTGGGCGGCAAGATCGTCGCGCGCGAATCGATCTCGGCGATGCGCAAGAACGTCACGGCCAAGTGCTACGGCGGCGACATCACCCGCAAGCGCAAACTGCTCGAGAAGCAGAAAGAAGGAAAAAAGAAGATGAAGCTCTTCGGCAAGGTCAACATCCCGCAGGACGCCTTCATCAAGGTGCTCAAGAGCGGCGATTGATCCGCCGGATCGGGTGTGCGCGGACAGCGCGGGCTCGACATCCGAGGCGCACGGTTGCTAACCATCCGGCGTGCGATGGTTTTTCCGATCGGAGTTGGGCGCGGCGGTACTCTGGGTGACCGCATCGCTGGCATTGGCGGCGGCGTTGGCACCGTGGGCTTACCAAGGAGGAAAATGGCTTGCGGCGATGGCCGAGACGCGCGACTGGCCCGCACTGGTCGAGTCCCTGGCCGGCTCGTGCCGTCGCGCCAAGCTCGACCGCTACTTCGACCGCTGCCTGCTGGCCTCGGCGTTGGTGCTGCTTCCCTTGCTGATGCGGAGGATCCGCCGCATCCGCGCGGAGGATGGCACGGACGATGCGTTCCACCTGCGTCGCATCCCCTGGCGTGAAGCATCGGCCCAACTGGCAACGGGCCTGGTCTGGTCGGCGGGATGGCTCTGGGCCTTGTCCCTCGCCCTGGTGTGGGCTGGCGCACTCGAGTGGCGGTCGTCGATGCCGGACCTCGGACGGATCTTTTCCAAAGCAGTGGTGCCCGCCATCGGCGCGGCATTCGTCGAAGAATGGTTGTTCCGCGGACTGCTGCTCGGTCTGTGGCTGCGCTTGGTCCGACCCGCTGCCGCCTTTCTCGGGTCCGCGTTGATGTTCTCATTGCTGCATTTCCTCGATCCTCCTCCCGGCACGGTGTTCGCCAACGAGGCCGATCCGCTGGCGGGCTTCCAGTTGCTCGGCGCGATGCTCGGCCACCTCGGTGACCCACGCTTTTTCATCACCGACTTCGCGACGCTCGTCGTTGTGGGCCTCATTCTCGCCTGGTCGAGATGGCGGACCGGAGCGCTGTGGATGGCGGTGGGCCTGCACGCCGGATGGATCTTCGGGTTCAAACTCTGCGGACTGCTGTGCGAGGCGGTGCCGGGTCATCCGCTGCGGCTGTGGTGGGTCGGCGACACGCTGCGGTCCGGCATCCTGCCGATGCTCGTGTTGGCGCTCACGGCGCTGGTCTGCGTGCCTTGGCTGCGGCGCTTCCGTGATCCGCGTCGTGCCGCATGACGATGCGGATGATTCGCGGACTCGGTGGTTGCCGCGGTGCGGGTCGCCGCCGATGCTTTCCGTCATGAAGATCCGTTCGGCGAGGTTCGCAGGCGGCGCGCGTTCGTTGCGCGAGTGTCCGGCTTGGCCGTATCCCGAGATCGCGCTCATCGGCAGGTCGAACGTCGGCAAGTCGTCGCTGGTCAACTTCCTGCTCAACCAGCGCGGGCTCGCCAAGGTTTCCGCCACGCCCGGCAAGACGCGCGAACTGAATTTTTTTCTCGTCGATGACGCATGGGTTCTCGCCGATCTTCCGGGTTATGGATACGCCAAAGCGTCGCGTGCCGAGAAATCGCTCTTCAACGAACTCGTCGGCGACTATCTGGAGCGTCGCGACAACTTGCGGCACGTGCTTGTGCTCATCGATTCGCGCCTGCCGCCGCAACGCATCGACCTCGACTTCAGCGCGTGGCTCGCGACGACCGGTGCCGCGTTCAGCTTTGTGTTCACCAAGGCCGACAAACAATCACCGGCGAAGACGGGTGCCTCGATCGCGCTGTTCCAGGAAGCGGTGCATCCGATGTTGGGCGGGATTCCCGAATGTCTCGCCTGCTCGGCGGCGAAGCGCGGCGGCAGGGATGCGTTGCTTGCGCACGTCGGCCGCGCGTTGGAATCAGCATAGTGCCGACGATGCTTCGTGCATCCCTTCCAAAACAAAAAGCCTTTCCGCGTGGAGCGGAAAGGCTTTTTGTTTGGAGTGCGCTGTGAATCCATCCGCGGCGCATGCCGCGGAGAAACCCCTCAGTTCACCATGTCCTTGAGTTTCTTGAGCGCGC
Organism: Verrucomicrobiota bacterium; assembly: GCA_016871685.1. Classification (GTDB taxonomy): domain Bacteria; phylum Verrucomicrobiota; class Verrucomicrobiia; order Verrucomicrobiales; family Akkermansiaceae; genus Luteolibacter. Next base: position 75,904 of record VHCM01000001.1, on the reverse strand, counting down.
GGACCTTGACGACCGTCGTCGCCGGCTTCGCCTTGAAGGTCGTTTCTTCCCCGGTGAAGGGGTTGATGCCCTTGCGTGCCTTGACCGCCGGCTTGCGCACGGTGGTGATCTTGAGCATGCCGGGAAGCACGAACTGACCCACCGCGTTCTTGCGGACGTGGGCTTCGATCACTTCGGTGAGGCTGTCGACGACCGCACCGCATTGCTTGCGGCTCAGTCCGGTTTGGTTCGCGATGATCTCCAGGATTTGGCTCTTGGAGGATTTCTCTTTGATGGGGGCAAGTTTCTTGGCCATGCGGGGAGTTCAAGAAATGGGTGGCCGATGTCAAGACTCCATGCTGAAAAACACGGGGAAATTTTCCGATTCGTCTCGCCACCCGCGACCTTGGATGGCATCAGTCCAACGCCGCAGGCCCACCTCCGTGAATGCCCTTCGATGCCTCCTCTTGCTCCTCGCGACCGTCGCGTCGGCCGTCGCTCGCCCGTGGTCCGACGAGGTGATCTACTTTGTGATGACCGATCGGTTTCACGATGCCGATTCCGAGAACAACCGTCCGGCCGGCAGCGATCCGGCGCTTCATGATCCCGAGCAGCGCGACATCCGCCGATACTTCGGCGGTGATCTGCGGGGCCTCGAAAAAGCCTTGGAATCCGGGTATTTCAACGATCTCGGGGTCACCGCGCTGTGGCTCACCCCGGTGGTGCGCAACGTCTGGCGCTCGGGCTACGACCTCGGCGGTTGGAAGTCGGGCTACCACGGGTACTGGACGCAGGACTGGCTCGACATCGACCCGCACCTCGCCAGTCGCACGGCGCTGGACGGCAGGCCTTACACCGATGACGCCGATGGCCGGATGTCGCATTACCGCGACTTCGTGAAGCTCGCCCGGTCGAAGGGCGTCCGCATCATCCAGGATGTGGTTCTCAACCACGCCGGACCGGTCTTCTTCTACGATGCGGACGGCGATGGCGTCTTCGATGTGCAGGAGGAGAAGGAATGGGTGCGTCCGTTCCGCCGGGAGGGCCGGTATGAGGACGTGGTGTGGACCGACGTGCCGGAATGGAATGCGGCGCGGACCATGCCCGCCGGGCCGATCGAGTTGCTCGGTCGGCGCGTCCCACTCAAGGGCACGTTGTCGCGGCTCGATGTGTACACGCGCAAGGGGTTCTCATGGGACAGCCTCGGCAAGCGCGACGGCGAGGAAATGCTTTGTGATTTCTTCTCGCTGCGCGACCTCGACACCGCCCCGGACAGCCCGCACTTCCGCGAACTCGTCGATGAGTTCGTCGAAATCTTCCGTTTTTATCTGGAGGAGGTCGGCGTGGACGGCCTGCGGGTCGACACGGTGAAGCATGTGCACCACGGGTTTTGGGACGCTTTCACCGGCAGGCTGCGACATCGGCTCGGTGCTGCGGCCGCGGAAAAACTCCTGTTCGGCGAGGTGTACGACGGCGATCCCGCGGTGCTCGGCCGCTACACTTGGCGCGAGGATTGGAACTCGAATCCCGGCCCGTCGCTCGACTCGGTGCTCGATTTCAATTTCTGTTTCGCGGCGCGGGATTACCTGCGCCACAGCGGCGATCAGTTCGGCAGCTCCGCGCAGCTCGAGCGCGCGCTCGGCAATCGCAAGACGGGGGATGCGGCGGGAAGGCCGTTCTACAATCCGAATCCGGGACCCGACGGACTCAACGCGGTGCAGAAGATGATCACCTTCATCGAGAATCACGACGGGATCAACCGCTTCCGCGTCGCGGGCATCACCGAGCGGCGCAACCTGCTTGCCCAGGCGTTGGTACTGACGATGCCCGGCATCCCGTGCCTCTACTACGGCACCGAGGCCGGGCTGGCGGATGAGGACGGGCGCATCGGTCCGGACAGCGAAACCGGCCGCATGATGTTCTATCGTCGCACTGGCGGGCCGGTGGCGCGCAACGTGCGGCGCACCGAATCGTTCACGGGCATCGCGCGGCTCACCGCGTTGCGCGCGCGGTTTCCCGTGCTGCGTGGCGGCGGGTTTGTGCCGTTGTGGTCCGACGGCGGCGCCGGGGTTGAGGATGATGGCGTGTTTGCGTTTGCCAGGGCCGACCAGGACGCGCGATCCGTGGTGGTCGTCGCATTCAATGCTTCCGCTCAACCGCGCGTCACGGGTGCCGGCGGCCTGTCGATGCGACTCCCCGCAACATTGAAACCCGCCGGTCGTCTGCTGCGGCCGGTGTTCGAAATCGGTGCGTCACCGAATGACTCCGTCGCACCGGTGGCTGCCGATGCCCCGTTGCTGTTGCCCGTGCCTGCCTCGGGCATGAAGGTGTGGGAAATCGTGGCACCGCAGCCGTAAAGGTGGACGCGCGGAAAAAAAGCGCCGCCAGGGAATCCGCGGCAAGCCCGGACAAACTACCGTTGCTCCAATCAAGGCCTGGCGGGGTTCGCCTGCCGGACCTCCACGGCCCCTGACGGCACCCGCAGGATGCCGCATCCGCAGCAGCGCGCAACGACGAAATCGCAGCCGCAGCGCCGGTCAGAGTCGCGAGTTCCACCTGGTGATTTCCGCTTTCACCCGTTCTGGCGAAGGCGATCCGGTGGTCGTGCGCGCGGCCAGTGCGTGATCGAGTGAGAACAACTCGCGCGGAACATCGGCGAACGCGGGATCGACGGATGCGAAATCGAGCTGGTCGAGCGGTGTGGCGGTGCGGATCGCCTCGCCGACCGCCTTGCCGACGAGTTCGTGGGCATGACGGAACGGCACGCCGGTGCGCACGAGGTGGTCGGCGAGATCGGTGGCGAGCAGCATCGGATCGGACGCGGCGGCGCGGCAGCGGTCGGCGCGGATCTCCATGGCGGCGATCATCTCGGTGTTCACCGCGAGCGCGAGCGACAGGGTGTCGACCGAGTCGAACAGCGGCGGCTTGTCCTCCTGCAGGTCGCGGTTGTAGGTGAGGGGCAGCCCTTTGAGGTTGGCGAGCAGGTTGACCAGGTTGCCAATGAGTCGGCCGGTTTTGCCGCGTGTCAGTTCGCAGACGTCGGGATTTTTCTTTTGCGGCATCAGCGATGATCCGGTCGTGTGTTCGTCGGACAAGGTGACGAAGGCAAATTCGGACGTGCACCAGAGGACGAGATCCTCGCTCAGGCGCGAGAGGTGCACGCCACAGAGGGTAATGGCGAAGAGGAGTTCGGCAATGTGGTCGCGGTCGGCGATCGCGTCCATCGAGTTGTGCGTCACGCCGTCGAAGCCGAGTTCGCGCGCGACGGCCTCGCGGTCGAGCGCGAGGGTCGATCCGGCGAGCGCGCCGGACCCGAGCGGCGAGAGGTTGAGGCGCGTGCGGCAGTCTGCGAGGCGCGACTTGTCGCGTTCGAGCATTTCGACATAGGCGAGCAGGTGGTGGCCGACGGTCACCGGCTGACCGCGCTGCAGATGGGTGTAGCCGGGAACGGGAATGTCGGCGGCGGTGGTGGCGCGATCGACCAGCGCGCGCTGTAGGCCGGTGACGGCAGTGGCGAGCTTGTCGCATTGTTCGCGGCAGTACAGGCGCATGTCGGTGGCGACCTGATCGTTGCGCGAGCGTGCGGCGTGGAGTTTCGCGCCGACGGGTCCGATCCGCCGCGTGAGTTCCGCCTCGATGTTCATGTGGATGTCCTCGAGCGAGGTTTTGAACTCGAAGCGCCCTTCGGCGATGTCGCGACCGATTTCTTGTAGCCCATTCTCGATGCTGCGGAATTCATCCGCATCGAGCAGGCCCGCATGCAGCTGCGCGCGCGCATGCGCGATCGAGCCGGCGATGTCGTGGGCGTAGAGTCGCCAGTCGTGCGAGACCGACTCGCCGTACTGTTGGACGAGCGACGAGGTGTCGCGGGTGAAGCGGCCTTTCCACATGGCAGGCGGATTGGAACCCGCCGCCGCTCGCGTGGAAAAGCAAAATCCCGGCGCGGTGGCGGATTGCCGCGTCAGGCACCGTCATCCATCCGGTCCCAATCCGACCAAAACGCCGCGGTTTGATCGGCGTCGGGTGCCAGTTCGAGCAGCACCGCTCCCGCGGCTGCCGGATCGAAGCGGTCGAACTCGTCGGCCGTGGCCACCCGCAGATGATCCATCCCCCAGAACCGCGCAAGCACCGACAGATCGGCGTCGTGCGGCTGGGTCAGGCATTCAATTGCACGCGGGCTCATGCCGCGCAGTCGTGGCAGCCGATCGAAGATCCGGCCGCCGCGGTTGTGGATCACCACCAGGACCCGGCCCTCGGCGACGATCTGGTGCAGCATCAGCGGCGAGGCGATGTCGTAGAGCGCGGTGAGGTCGCCGACCACCGCCCAGCTTGCGGCGCTGTCGGCCGACCACCCGAGCCAGGTCGCGAGTTGTCCGTCGATCCCGTTGGCACCGCGGTTGGCGCGCACGTTCATCACCGGCCGACGCGATTGGGCAAACAAGTTCCATTCGCGGATCGGCAGGCTGTTGCCGAGAAAGACGCCGCTTCCCAGCGATGCGTAGTTCGAGAGCATCCGCACCATCGACGCCTCGCTGTCGGGATGACGCTCCAGCAGTTCGGTGATGCGGTCCGCCCGCGTGGCGTTCGACTCGAGCAGGTCGAGCGCGTCGCCCGCGGGATCGATCGCGCCGAGCGCGCGGATCACGCGGTCGGCCGGACCGCGGGTCACCTTGGCTTCGCGCGCGAGGCCGGGCAGTCCGTTGCGGCAGACCGACCACACCTCGGTCCCGGTCATGGTTTCCAGATCCCTCCAGAACCTGCCGCTCGGCACGTCGCCGAGGCGCAGGATCTTGCGCGGTGCATGGGCGCGCAGCACGCGGTCGGCATCGTGCAACACCAACCCCTGCAGGGCTTCACGCAATCCGCTGGTTGCCTCGGCCGCCACCGGCGCGCCAAGTTCCCGGCAAAAATGAAAGACTTCTTCGCGTTCGGACGGCTCGAGCCCGCCGAGCATCACGGCAATCCCTTCGGCAGGACCGCCACGCAACCAGCGCGCGAGCGCGGCCACATCCGGCGCACCCCATCCGGCATCAAACACACCGGGCCGCAGGTCTTGGAAAAATTCGTTTCCAGTTTCAAAGGTTTCCTCGAACCCGAGGTTCCAATGCAGTGGTCCGAGCCCGTCCCATGCGTCCAGTCCGCCATCGAATGCGCAGCCACCGAACAGATGAAGCTGGTCGATCGCCTGCGGCGTGCCGCGTCCGCGATGCGTCGCGGGCCGATCGGCGGTGAGCGCGACCAGCGGCCGTGACTGGTAGCGCGCCTCGATCATCGCGGGCAGCAACTCGGCCGCGGCGGTGCCGCTGGTTGTCGCAACCGCGCATGGCAGTCCGGTGGCCAGAGTTCGCCCGAGCGCGAAGAACCCGGCCCCGCGCTCCTCGAAATGCCTCCACAATCGCGCGTGTCCGGCGGCTTCTGCCCTTGCCAGCGCCTCGATGAGCGCCGCGTTGCGCGCGCCGCCGCAGATCACGAATTCGCGGATCCCCGCCCGCAGGCAGCGCTCCACCGCATCGATCGCCAACGACCACGAGTCCACGCCCGATGGATACGGGATCAGCCCACCGATGTCCACTGCCCGGCTTGCCGCACGCCCCGCATTTCCCTTGGCGCAGGCGGGTGGGGGCGCTACCGTCACCGGGCATGACCCGCGTTTCCATCGAATTCTGGATCCGAATCTTCCTCGTTGCCCTCGTCGCCACCTTCTTCTGGGTGCTTTCGAAGGTCGCCGTCATGCTCGGTTTGTTCTGATTGCCGCCTCGGGATTTCATTCATTTGCAAGTCCCCGGGACAAATCCGTCCCTTCGCCCCGCTCCACCACCATGCGTTCCATTCTATTCCCGCTCCTCGCCGTCGGCCCGCTCGTTGCCCAGGAGTCCGGCACCACCACCATCCCGGCTGTCGTTTACGAAACCGGGCTGACCACCGCGCTCATCGAGCAGAATCACTACAGCCGGATGCCGGTGGGCAAGGTGGATTTCAACGAGGTCGCGCTCGAGTTCTGCAAGAGCCTCGACCCGGCGAAGCTGTACTTCACCCAGCCAGAAATCGATTACGTGAAGTCGCACTTCGTGCCGACTCTCGAAGCAGCCTATCGCCAAGGCAATCTCACGCCGGCGCTGCAGATCTACAACGGGTTCACCGCCAAGGTGAAGGCATGCTCGGAATTCGCACTCGGCGTGCTGATGGATCCGCTGCTCGACCTCAACCGCGGCGGGGTGTTTCCCACGGATCGTCGCAAGGCATCGTGGCCCGCCGATCCGGCCGAATCCGACGAACTCTGGCGAAAACGCGTGCAGCTCGACTTGCTCGGCGAACTGCTCGGCAAGGACGGGTCAGAGGAGAAGGGAGCGGCCGCAAAAGAGGCCGCATCCCCGGAGGTCACTCCGGAGCGCCTCGCCGAAGCCAAGGAGACGTTGCGCAAACGCTACGGCAGGCTGGTCGAGTTGCTGAGCTATGAACGGCATGAGTTGCAGGAGATGTTCCTCAACGCGCTCACCCGCCAGTACGATCCGCATTCGAACTTCATGAGCCGACAGTCACTCGAGGAGTTCGAAATCCAGATGAAGAACAAGCTCTGCGGTATCGGCGCGTCGCTGCAGGACGAGGACGGCTATTGCGTCATCAAGGAGATCATGCCCGGTGGACCGCTCGCGCTCGACGGTCGTGCGAAACCAGGCGACCGCATTATCGCCGTGAGTATTGATGCCGAAGCGGAGCCGGAGGACGTCGTCGGCATGCGGCTCAACAAGGTGACCCGCAAACTGCGCGGTGTGAAGGACACGCCCGTGCGCCTCATCCTCGAGCCCGGTGCCGGCGGACCCCGCAAAGACCTGCGGCTCGTGCGCGACGAACTGAAGATCCTCGGCCAACTCGCCTCGGCCCGCTGCTTTGAAGTTCCCTCGGGCGACAGCACCCACACCATCGGCCTGATCGACCTGCCGGCATTCTACATGGCGGATGAAGTCAACGGCGGCCCCACCAAGCACGTCGAGGAGCTCATCGGCAAACTCCGCGCCCTCGGCATGGATTCGCTGGTGCTCGATCTCCGACGCAACGGCGGCGGAGTGCTCGGTGAAGCGGTCGGCATCGCCGGATTGTTCATTCCGAAAGGGCCGGTGATGCAGGTGCGCGACGGAGCCGATCATCGCAGCACGCTCCCCGACGATGACCCGAAGGTCGCCTGGGACGGCCCGCTGGTTGTGCTCACATCCAAAGCGTCCGCCTCTGCCTCCGAAATCGTTGCGGGTGCGCTGCGCGACCACCGCCGCGCGCTCATCGTGGGTGACGTCACCACCCACGGCAAAGGCACGGTGCAGAACCTCATGGAGCTGAGCCGGGTGAACCCGCAGCTCAAGGCGACGGTAAAATTCACCATCCAGAAGTGGTATGCCCCCAGCGGATCGTCGATCCAGCTCAAGGGTGTGCCCTCCGACATCCTGCTGCCCTCGGTGTTTTCCGTCATGCCCGTGGCGGAATCCGATCTCGAGCGCCCGATGCCCTGGGACGAGGTCGATCCGGTGCTCACCAAGGCGGACTTCGGCGCGTCGCCCAAGGCGCCGGTCACCACTGCCCTGGTCGACCAACTAGCCAAGGCCACCGCGCAACGGCAAAAGTCGTCACCCGAATTTGCCGTGCACCGCACCGTGCTCGACTGGACCTCTGCCCGCATGCAGCGCAAGGAGGAGCCGGTGTCGCTCGGCGAACGCGTGCAGGAGCGCCTCCTCGACGACAAGCTCCGCGACGAGGTACGCAATTCGCTCGAATCCTTCGCCGCTCGAGATTACCCGAATCGCGAGATCAAACTCGACGCAGCGATCGCCAAAGACAAGGAGGCCGATGCCGATTGGATCAAGTTCACCCGCCGCTTCTCGCGCATCCGCCTGCCGATCGAAGGCGAAGACTGGCCGGAATACGACATCCAACTGCGCGAAGCCCTGCGCATCGCCGCCGACTGGTCCGCCCAGATCGCGGGGAAATGACCGGACACGGGCGGCCGCCCGTGGTTGCGTGTGCCCTGCAGATGCGCTCTCGGAGAGACCGTGCCACCTCGGCACCTTGGGTCGCTTTTCCGACAGCGCATCAGAAGTGGATCGCGTGACCTTCGGCGGCGAGTGTCGCTTCGTGGATCACCTCGGACATCGTCGGGTGCGCGTGGATCGTCGCATGGATCTCACCCGCGGTGAGTTCCTGGTCGAGGGCCAGGCCCATCTCGGCGATGAGTTCGGTCGCGTTGTCGCCGATGATGTGGGCACCGAGCAGTTCGCCGTATTTCTTGCCGTAGAGCAGTTTGGCGAATCCGTCGGGCTCGCCGGCCGCGATCGCTTTGCCAATCGCGGCGAACGGAATCTTGCCGATGGTGTACTCGATGCCTTCCTCCTTGAGCGCGCGTTCGGTCTTGCCCACCGAGGCGACCTGCGGATGGCAGTAGGTGCAGCCCGGGAAGTTCGACACCTTGCGCGGGCGGTGCCCCGGCACATAGAGTCCTTCGACCGCCTGCACCGCTTCGAACGACGCGGTGTGCGCAAGCCAGGGCGGACCGGTGATGTCGCCGGCGGCGTACACGCCCGGCAGCGAGGTCTCATAGCGGTCGCCCACCTGGATGTAACCGCGGTCGGTAAGCGCGGGCTGGGTGCCGCCCGGCAGCACCGGCTGGATGCCGATCGCGACCAAGCAGACATCGGCGCGGATCGTGCCTTTTTCCTTCGGTCCGTCGACGGTGAGTTCGACATGGGTGCCATGGTCCTTGCTCGCGGTGACCGCGGTCTTGGTGAGGCAGCGGATGCCCTGCTTGATGAATGACTTCTCCAATGCATCGCCGATTTCGTCGTCCTCGACGGGCAGCAGGCGCGGCATCATTTCCACGAGGGTCACCTTCGTGCCGAACGCGTTGTAGATGTACGCGAACTCGACGCCGATCGCGCCCGCGCCGATCACGATCATTTCCTTCGGCTGCTCCGCCAGCACCATCGCCTCGCGCGATCCGATCACCGACTTGCCGTTGAACGGCAATCCGGGAAGCCCGCGCGACTTGCAGCCGGTCGCGATCAGAATGTCCTTGGCCTGCAGCGTCTGCGTCGAGCCGTCGGCCGCTTTCACGCCGACCTTGCCGCCGCCATCGATCGAGCCGAAGCCGCGGATGTAGTCGACCTTGTTTTTCTTGAACAGGAACTCGATGCCGCCGGCGAGCTTGTCAGAGACCTTGCGTGAGCGCTGGACCACGGCGGACCAATCGTAGGAGAAGCCATCAAGCTTGAAACCGAACTCCTTCGCCTTGTGGCTGAGCGTCTGGTAGAGTTCGGCATTCTTGAGCAGCGCCTTGGTCGGGATGCATCCCCAGTTGAGGCAGGTGCCGCCGGCGCGTTCGGCCTCGACGCAGGCGACGGATTTGCCGAGCTGGGCGGCGCGGATGGCGGCGACGTAGCCGGCCGGGCCGCCGCCGATGACGATGAGATCGTAAGCCATGGGGGGTGAGGTGGGGGTGGAAGGCGGAAACCTGTCGTTCCAGCACGGGATTGTCAAAGGCTGAGCGCGGCGAACGCGATCGCCGCGAGGGAAGGGGATGGGTCAACCCGGATGGCCAACGGCGTCGAGCACCTGGCGCGCCACCCGCTCGACGGGACCCGAGGCGTCGATGACGCGGACGAAGGGATCGTCGCGCAGCGAGAGAAAGATGCGGCGGCAGGACTCCAGCGCCGGCCGCTGCTCAAACTCGTTGGCGCTGCCGTCGCGCACCCCGATGCGCGAGAGCGCGGTGTCGGTGTCGATGTCGAGCAGGATCAGCAGGTCGGGCACCGGGGCGAACGCCTCGTTGAGACGGCGGATCTCGCCGGGATCGAATCCGCGGCTGCCCTGATAAGCCATCGATGAGAAGTAGTAGCGGTCGAGGATCACGACCTTGCCCGCCGCGAGCGCGGGCGCGATCGTGCCCGATACGTGCTCGCGCCGGTCGTTGAGGAAGCATTCGAGTTCCTCGTCTGGCGGCAGGCGCCCGCGCTCGGCCGACTCGCGCAGCCTGCGGCCCCACGGCCCGTTGGTTGGCTCGCGGCCCAGCACGACCTCGCGCCCTTGTTCCGCGAACCAATCGCCGAGTCTGCGGGCCTGGGTGGATTTGCCCGTGCCGTCGATCCCCTCGAACACGATGAGCAGTCCCTGCGGCATGACGGCGGATCAAAGGTAGCGCGCGCGCAGATGGGCGAGATAATCGTCGGTGGACGGCTCGCCGCCGGTGGCGTGGTGGATGACCTCGGCGGAAACCATCGTGCTGCCCAGCGCATGAACGCGCTCGCGCATCCAGCCGAGCAGCGGGAGGTAGTCGGCGCGCGCGACCGAACCGCGGATCTCCTCGTCCCTGCAAGCGGCCGCGAACAACCGCGCGGCGTGGATGTTGCCAAGCGAGTAGGTCGGAAAATAACCGAGCCCGCACATCGACCAGTGGATGTCCTGCAGGCAGCCGTCGCGGTCGTTTGCCGGAGTGAATCCGAACAGCGCGCGGAACTCGTCGTTCCATGCGGCGGGCACGTCCTTCACCGCGAGTTCGCCGCGCAGCATCCGGCGCTCGAGTCCGAAGCGCAGCAGGATGTGCAGGTCGTAGGTGGCCTCGTCGGACTCGACACGGATCGGCGAGTAGGCGGAGCGCCGCACGTAGGCGATCAACGACTCGGTCGTGCACGACGCGAGTTGCGGAAACACCTCGGCGGCGACCGGATGCCATTTCGCCCAGAACTCCGCCGAGCGTCCGAGGTGGTTTTCCCACAGCCGCGATTGCGATTCGTGGATGCCCAGCGAGACGGCGCGGCCGGAGGGCAGGCCGTAGTCGGCGGCGGGCAGCCCTTGTTCGTAGAGACCGTGGCCGGCCTCGTGAAGCACGCCGAACAACGAGGGAGTGAAATCGTTTTCGTAATAGCGCGTCGTGAGCCGCACGTCGCGCGGACCGAGCTTCGTGCAGAACGGATGGGCGGTGGTGTCGATGCGTCCGGCTTCGAACTCGTAGCCCATCGATTCGGCAACCATCGCGTTGAAGCGCATCTGACCCTCGATCGGGTAAGGACCCGCAGGCAGCGTCGCGCCTCGCGCCGCCGAGCGTTCGACAGCCTCGGCCGCGATCGATGCGAGATCGTCGCGGATCGAATCGAACAAGGCCACAACCTCGGCCGTGGATGTGCCGCGTTCATATTCTTCGAGCAACGCGTCGTAGGGTTCGCCGTCGTAGCCCCAGAAATCGGCTTTTTCCCGCGCCAGTCCGAGCAGGGTTTCCAGGTGCGGCGCGAACGCGGCGAAGTCCGACCGCTGGCGCGCGTCGACCCACGCCTGCTTTGCGAGTGAGGCGGCAGCACTCTCGCGAGCGACCCACTCGACCGGCAGCTTGCGCGAGCGTTCGAAGCGCCGACGAAGCTCGCGCAGGTTGGCGGAACGCCCGGCGTCCGATCCGTCATCGGCTTGCTCGGCTTCTTCCAATGCGCGTTGCCAGTCGTCGGAAGTCGCCATCGCGTGCGCCTTGCCCGCGAGCCACGCGAGTTGCTTCGCGCGATAGGCCGCGCCCGCGGGTGGCAGGTAAGTCTGCTGGTCCCAGCCCAGCGTGGCGCTGGTCGATTGGATCAGGGCGAGTTCGTGCGACAGATCGAAAATCCGCATGGCGGATTCCTGACCGATTCCGGGTTCAGGTCAAATCCTGAAATCCGCCATCGATCACGGCGGGAATCGCACGGACTTGGGATGCCGTGGCCGTCGGTGCGGCGCGTTTTTTTTTCCGCTGCCGGCGCGACTTTTCGTTGCCGCGGGGGTTTCCCCTCCATGGCGCCTCGCTGGATCGGAATGCTATGGCTCCTCCTCGGCATGTCCGTGTCCGCGGTTGAGCGCGACATCCGCTACATTGAGCGACCGGGGTTTGCTGCGGGCCTCACCTCGCTCGACCTGCATCCTCCGGGCGTCCGGGGCAAACAAGCGTCTCCGGTCATCGTGTTGCTGCACGGCGGCGGGTGGTCCGCCGGTGACAAGGCGCGTGACGGATTCCTGCAGCCGAAGACCTCGTGGCTCAACCGGCACGGCTGTCTGGTCGCATCGGTGAACTACCGGCTGTCACCCGCCGTGAGGCATCCGGCGCACATCGATGATGTCGCTGCAGCGCTCGCATGGCTGCAGAAGAACGTCGGGCGGTACGGCGGGGATCCTCAGCGGATCTACCTGCTGGGGCATTCGGCCGGGGCTCATCTCGCGGCGTTGGCGGCGGTCGATCAGGAACGGCTGCGCCACGCCGGCGCCGACCCGGGTGCCATCCGCGGCGTGATACTGCTCGATGGCGCCGGTTACGATATCCCGAGGCAGTATGCGATCGCCACCCGGTCGGTTCTCACGGGCCGGATGTATCGCAACGCCTTCACCGAAGATCCCGTGGTGCAGCGTGACGCTTCGCCGGCATGCAAGACGATCCGCAACCCACCTCCGTTTTTGATCCTGCATGTCGCGGGTCGGGCGGATGCGCGACAGCAGGCGGAATTGCTCGCGGAGGCTTTGCGCAAGGGCGGGGGCGAGGCCGCGGTGAAGGCAATCGCGGGCAAGAACCACATGGAAATCAACCGCGATTGCGGCAAGGCCGGAGATCCGGTAACCCGTGCGGTCGCGGCGTTCCTTGGGCTGAACGAGACGGCTTGGTGAGCGCGGACTCGTGATCTCGCCCGAGACTCGTTCCACCCGTGGGCGTCACGCGACTGGCGGAACACCACCGGCGCGGCGCCCGGGCTTCCGGTTGGATCAACCGTCCCTTCGTTTGAGCAGCGGGAAGAGAACGACGTCGCGAATGGTCGGTGCACCGGTGAGCATCATGACCAGGCGGTCGATGCCGATGCCGATGCCACCGGCGGGGGGCATGCCGTGTTCGAGGGTTTCGATGAAATCATAGTCGACCTGTTGTTCCTCGCCGCCGCCGGCCTGGTGTTCGAGTCGTTCGCGCTGAACGTCGGGGTCGTTGAGTTCCGAGTAGCCCGGCGAGATTTCCTGACCGTTGATGATGAGTTCGTAGACTTCGACGGTGCGCCCGCCGGGAGAGAGTCGCGCGAGCGGGATGAGTTCCTTGGCGACGCGGGTGACGAAACAGGGATCGAACGTGTGTTCCTCGACTTTCTTTTCGAAGACCTGCTGGATGACCTCGTAGTCCTCCATTTCAGGGGAGATCTGCACGCCGAGTGATTCGCAGCGTTGCCGGCGTTCCGCGGGCCCGATGTCGAAGAAGTCGTCGCCCGCGGCTTGGCGGACGAGGTCGTGGTAATCCGCGCGCCGCCACGGCCGGGTGAGGTCGATGCTGCGCGTGACGTTGCCGTCCTCGTCCCGGTGCTCGATGCGCAGTCCGCCGCAGAAGGTTTGCGCGAGGTGGCAGGTCATTTCCTCGACGAGTTCGGCCATTTGTTCGAAATCCGAAAATGCCCAGTACGCCTCGAGCATGGTGAATTCGGGATTGTGTCGGCGCGAGATGCCCTCGTTGCGGAAGTTGCGGTTGAGTTCGAAGATCTTCGTGAAGCCGCCCACCAGCAGGCGCTTGAGGAACAACTCGGGGGCGATGCGCAGGGTGAGCGGCATGCCCAGCGCGTTGTGGTGTGTCTCGAACGGGCGCGCCGCCGCGCCGCCGGCCACGTCCTGGAGCATCGGGGTTTCCACCTCGAGGAAACCGCGCTCCTGGAGGAAGCGGCGGATCTCCGCGACGATCAGCGAGCGGGTCACGAACAGCGCCGCGCTGTCGGGATTGCCCATCAGGTCGAGATGGCGCTTGCGGTACTTCGTCTCGCGGTCGGCGAGGCCGTGGAACTTGTCGGGCATCGGCCGCAGCGCCTTGGAGAGCACGGTGAATGACGTGACCTTCACGGTGGGCTCGCCGGTCTTGGTGAGAAACGTTTCACCGCTGATGCCGATCCAGTCGCCGCGGTCGAGGCATTTCCATGCGGCGAGCTGTGGTTCGGACAACTCCTTGGTATTGAGGTATCCTTGGATCGATCCGTGCACATCGCCGATCTGGAAGAAGACGGACCTGCCCATGTCGCGCACGGCGAGCAGGCGTCCGGCGATGGTGGCTTGTTGACCTTCGGCGAATGCCGCGCGCAGTTGTGCCGGGGTGGTGGTGACGTCGAAGCGCCCGCCGTACGGGTCGATGCCGAGTTCGCGCAGACGGGCGAGTTTCTCGCGGCGGATGGCGATGAGTTCGGCCTCGGTCGATTGGGTGGCGGGCGGCGTGGCGGCGTCGGACATGTCGCCGATGGATTAGGCCGCGTGGCGGTGTGCGGCAAGAATCGAAAGCCACGCCCGGTTGGAAATGCGCCGGTCGGTGGCGTCCCGCGCCGTGCCGGATCCTGGCCTGGCGGCAACTTTCCGTTCGCCGCAGGGCGGGTCCGGTGCTAGTGCTGCGCCGGATGTTCGAGGTGAGGGAGAAGCCGGAGTCGGTCGAGCGCGCGCTGTTGGTGCGGTTCTGCTTCGATCCGCGCGAGGCCGACGAGGCCGTGGCGCTGCTCGACGAGCTGGGCGAGCTGGTGCGCACGCTCGGCATCGCGGTGGGAGAGCCGGTGCTCGCGCGCTGCCGGTCGATGCACAAGAAGTTCCTCTGCGGCACCGGCAAGGCGGATGAGGTGGTCGCGCTGGCCAAGGCGCACGAGTGCGATGTGATCGTGATCGACAACGGGTTGGCACCCTCGCAGCAGCGCGAGTGGGAAAAACTGTCGGGCCTGTGTGTGATCGACCGCGAGGAGGTGATCCTCGACATTTTTGCGAAGCGCGCGCAAACGCGCGAGGCACGGCTGCAGGTGCAGTTGGCGCGGATGCAGTACGCGCTGCCCCGGCTCACGCGGATGTGGGGCCACCTCGACCGCGAGGGCGGCTCGGGTGGCGGCATGGGTGGTGGTGCCGCGCGCGGGATGGGGGAAAAGCAGATCGAGGTGGACCGACGGCTGGCCAATCTGAACATCGACCGATGCAAGCGCGAGCTGGAGGCCGTGCGCAGGCAGCGCCGCACGCAGCGCAAGGAACGCGAGCGGCTCGAGACGCCCCACGCCGCGATCGTTGGCTACACCAACGCCGGCAAGTCGTCGCTGCTCAACGCGCTGTCGGGCGCGGAGGTGATGGCCAAGGACATGCTCTTCGCCACGCTCGACACCACGACCCGGCGCATCGAGCTGCCCGACGGTCAGCCGTTGTTGCTCACCGATACGGTCGGCTTCGTGCGCGATCTGCCGCACCGGCTCGTCGAGGCGTTCAAGGCGACGCTCGAGGAGGCGCTGCTCGCCGATTTCCTGATTCACGTGCTCGATGCGTCGTCGCCGGAGATCACGAGTCTCCACGCGACCACGCTCAAGGTGATCGACGAGCTGGGCGCCGGCGACAAACCGGTGTTGGTGGTGCTCAACAAGATCGATCGGGTGGACGACCCTGCGCGGCTCGCGCTGCTGGAGCGTGAATTTCCCGGCGCGCTGCGCGTTTCGGCACTCACCGGTGCCGGTCTCGACGAGTTGCTCAAGGCGTGCAGCCGGATGCTCGCGGGGCGGGTGAGTTGTCGCGACTACCGGATTCCGCAGAGCCGCGGCGAATTGCTGGGTTGGCTGCATCGCGAGGCCAAAGTGCTCTCGACGGAATACGAGGGCGACGATATCCTCGTGCGCGCTGTGGTGCCGCAACCGCTGGCCGGGCGGATCCGCGCTTATGCGTGCGACGCTCCGCTCCACCAAGCCGACGCATCCGATCCGCAGTTGCCATGAACCGATTGATCCTCGCCGCCCTGGGTTGCTCTCTGTTGCCGCTGGTGTTTCCGGCCACCGCCACCACCGTGCCTGCCGCCGCGGCGTCCGTCGCTTCGGAAAAGCAAATCCCGGACGGTGACGCCGCGCTGCGCCTTCAGTTGTTTTTGGATCAATCGAATTTCGGGCCAGGCGTGATCGACGGCAAGGCCGGGCGCTTCACCGAGCTGGCGGTGATGTCATGGAATGAAGTGAACGGTCATCCGGTGGGCGACCTCGTCGCCGTGATGAAAGTGGCGAGCGAGGCGGTTCGCGAGGTGCGCACGGTGGTGACCGTACCCGACGCCGCCACCGAGTGGGTGAATCCAAAAGTGCCGCACAAACGATCCGCGCTCGCCGGATTGAAGCGGGTGTCTTACCGCAGCTTTGCCGAATTCATGGCCGAGCGGCATCACACCGACGTGCCGTTCCTGATCGAATTGAATGGCGAGGCCGTGGTGCGCAAGCTCAAGCCGGGTGATTCGGTGACGGTGCCCAATGTCGCGCCCTTCCTCATCGAAAACCTCACCGGTGCCCGGCACGAGGCGGCCGACGGCTTGAGCCAGCGGCATGTGGTGGTGGATACCAAGATCAACCAGATGCGCATCTTTGAAGCCGCGCCCGTCGCATTGGTGGTCGAGCCCGTCGACGGCGCGGGGGGTGCCGACCAAGTCGCGCCGCGTGCCAACCGCGGGTTGATCGCCTCGTTTCCGATCACGCCCGGCCAACCGCAGTTCATCCGCCTCGGCACCTGGGAGCTGCGCAACATGATCGAGCTGCCGTGGTGGGGGTACGATCCGCAGTTTCTCAAGACCGGGCGGCGCAGCGGGTCCGCCATCCAGATTCCTCCCGGGCCGAACAGTCCGGTCGGCGTGATTTGGAACGGCACCAGCCGGTCGGGCATCGGTCTGCATGGAACCTCCGATCCCGAGACGATCGGCCGCGCGCGCAGCGCGGGATGCATCCGCCTGGCCAATTGGGACGCGGTGCGGCTGCCCTCGTTGATCCGTCCGGGCGCGACGGTCGAGATCCGCTGAGTTCGCTCGACGACGACCTCCGGCGTGGTTCACGCTGGCATCGATGAAGCGCCTGCAACGGGTTATTTGGTGCATGCTTGGCGTCGCGGCGATCGTCGTGCTCATCGAGGCCTGGACCGGCGAGGGGCGGATCCTGCGACGAGTGGTGTCGCTGCGTCCGGACATCGTCGCATGGGTCGGCCGCACGGCGATCACGCGCGCGCAGGTCGAGCGCATCATGCACGAGCAATGCTGGCTCGAGGGACGCGATCCGCGATCCTTCGATGCCGGCCAGCTCGCCGCGGCGCGGCGCACGGCATTGGACCGATGCATTGATGATGAACTGCTGCTCGTTGATGCGGATCGCGCCGGTGTGGAGGTCGCCGAAGCCGTTGTCGACGAGCGGCTGCGGCGGTTCGCGTTGAGATTCGAAACGCCAAGTGCGATGGGCGGCGCGCTGCGCGAGCAGGGGATTCGCGACGAATCGGAGCTTCGCCGCCTGCTGGCCGCGCAACTGCGCATCGAAGCGCGCGCCGCGGAATTGGCCGATGCACAAGCGGTGGTCGGCGACGACGAGGCGATCGCGTTTTACAACGGGCATCTCGACGCACTGACGACTCCCGAACGCGTCCGGGTGCGTCATGTCTTTGCCGCAACGCGCGAGGCTTTATCCGATTCGGCCCGGAAAAAACTGGAGGCGGCCAAGCGTGATCTTGATGCCGGTCTCGCGGACTTTGCCAGCCTCGCCGCGAAGCACAGCGACGATCCGGCGACGAAGGACCGCGGCGGCGAGCTGGGGTGGATGACGCGTCACCGTCTCCCCGCCGATTTCGCCGATGCGGTGTTCGCACTGCCGATCGGTGCACCTGCGTTGGTGCGCACGCGCATCGGCTGGCATCTCGCCGAAGTGACCGCGCGCTTGCCGCGCGAGCAGCGATCCTTCGAACAAGCCCGTGACGAGGTGGTGGCGGCGCTCGTCGCGGATAAGCGGCACCATGCGGCCGCAATCCTCCGCGACCGGCTGCGTCACGACGCCGACGGCCGGGTTCTCGTGTTTCCGCAGCGGCTGGATCTTCCGCCCGTTCCCGGAAGTTGAGCAGGCTTGATGTGCCGCGGTTCCGACGCTTCGATCGCGGGCATGAAGATGCGTCGGATCCGCCGTCTGTTGCTTGGGTTGTGTTGGCTGATCCTGCTCGCTGCTCCCGCAGCCGCCGCCTTCGACTTGAACGCCTCGCAGAAAGCGGCGATCGGCCGCATGATCTGGCACAACGAATGCGGCGGCAGTGTCGATGGCCTCACCACATGGAATGCCGGCGAGGAATTCCCATCCCTCGGTATCGGTCATTTCATCTGGTATCCTGCCGGATTCGCCGGACGCTTCGAGGAAAGCTGGCCGTCGTTCGTCGCCTTCGCGCGCAAGCGTGGTGCCACGCCGCCGGAGGTTGCGCTCTCACGCCACAGCCCGTGGACATCGCGCGCCAAGTTCCAGAGCGAGTTTTCCAGCGCGCGCATGTCCGCGCTGCGGCGTTGGCTGGCATCGACGATTTCGCTGCAGACCGAGTTCATCATCGCCCGCTCGAAGGCGGCGTTGCCCAGGATCCTCGCTGCGGCACCGGCGAGTGAACGCAAGCGCATCGAGGCGAACCACCGCAAGGTGTCGGCCACACCGCAAGGGGTCTACGCGCTCATCGACTATGTCAACTTCAAGGGCGAGGGCACCCGGGTCTCGGAGCGCTACCAGGGAAGGGGATGGGGGTTGCTCCAAGTGCTCGGCGAAATGAAAGACGTGTCGGCCGGTCCGGCAGCCGCCGTGGAGTTTTCCGCCGCCGCCAAGCGGGTCCTGTCGCGGCGCATCGCGAATGCACCACCGGAGCGCGGCGAGCGACGCTGGGAGCAAGGATGGCACCGGCGCTGCGCGACTTACGCGCGGCCGCTGTGAGGGTGCGTGTGGTGCGGTCGGATGCCGCCGTCAGGAAATGAAGATGCCGACGATCGTCGCGCTGGCCAGGTTCGACAGCGTGCCTGCGGCCACTGCCTTCAGCCCGAGCCGCGCGATCTCCGGTCGGCGCTTGGGTGCCATCCCGCCGAGTCCGCCGAGCAGGATCGCAATCGACGACAAGTTGGCGAAGCCGCACAGCGCGACCGAGCAAATCGCGCGTGTGCGCTCGCTCATCGACGCCTGCATCTCGGTCAGCGCGCCGTAGGCGACGAATTCGTTGAGGACAATCTTCTGCCCGATCAGGCTGCCGCCGGCGTGCATCTCGGCCGCGGGAATGCCGGCGAGCCAGGCGACCGGGGAAAACACGTGGCCAAGCAGCCATTGCAGGCTCAACCCGGCATGGCCGAACCATCCGCCGATGCCCGACAACACCAGGTTGATCAATGCGATGAGGCCGATGAACGCGAGCAGCATCGCGCCAACGTTGAGCGCGAGCTTCAGTCCGGTGGACGCACCCAGCGCGGCGGCATCGAGCACGTTGGCCGGCTTGTCGTCGCCCTCGGCAAACTGCAGGTCGCCCTCGTGTGGCGTCGCCGTCTCGGGTTTCATCAACTTGGCGAAGAGCAATCCGCCCGGTGCCGCCATGAACGACGCGGCGAGCAGGTACTTCATTTCCACTCCCATCGCCGCATAGCCTGCCAACACCGATCCGGCGACGCTCGCCAAGCCGCCGACCATCACCGCGAACAACTCGGAAGGCGTCATCGCCGGAATGTAGGGCTTCACCACCAGCGGCGCCTCGGTTTGCCCGACGAAGATGTTGGCCGCAGCCGACATCGATTCGGCGCTGCTCGTTCCCAGCACGCGCCGCAGTCCGCCACCGATCAGGCGGATGATCCGCTGCATGATGCCGAGATGGTAGAGCACAGCGATCAACGACGAGAAAAAGATGATCATCGGCAGCACGCGCAGTGCGAAGACGAAGCCGATGTTGCCATCGTCCGCCGAGAGCGGACCGAACAGGAAATCGACACCGGCCTTGCCCGCGCCGATCGCGCGCGCGACCAGATTGCTCAGCCAGTCGAGCGCGTCGCGACCGGCGGGCACGCCGAAGACGAGCAGACCGATGCCGACCTGCAACGCGAACGCGAGCGCCACCGTGCGCCAGCGCACCGACGCCCGCGCATCACACATGGCCCAGGCGATGGCGAGGAACACGGCCAGTCCGAGGATTCCGATCATCCGTTCCTTCTATCGGTGATGGCCGACGATGAAAAGCAGGAATCCGCCGTGCGCGCAGGTGCGCTCAATCCGGGAAATAGTGTCGCAGCGCCTCGACCACGCCGTCTCCGTGGGCTTGTCGCGTGACGAGACCGCCGCCGGATTCCACCTTGGCGATGATGTCCGCCACGGCATTGGCCGGACAGGCGGCCATCGCGGCATGGGCGGCATCGAGCATTTCCAGGTCGTTGTGGCTGTCGCCCATCGCGAAGCAGGCGGCGGCATCCAATCCATGGATCCGCGCGACCTCGCCGAGGCTGCTGCCCTTCTGGAATTCGCGGTGGCCGAACCGCAGGTAGATCGAGCTGCGTTGCCATCCGAGATCGGGCGCTTCCGCGGCGATCTGCGTGATGTGACCGACGATCCAATCCATTTCCTCGATCGTGCGTGCGACGATGCATGCCGGATCGTGGCTGAGTTCGAACCACTCGGCACCGGTGCGTTGCTCGATGTCGCGGCGAATGCGCGCGAGCAGGCCGCTGGCACGCTCGAACAGCGTGGCGATCTCGCGGCGGCAGCGCTGGTTCCACGATTCATGCTCGCGCCAGCGGCCGTCCACATCGGGCAGGTGCACCTCGCGCTCGCAGGCGACCACCCAGTCCGGCAGGAATGGGAAGGCGCTTTCCGCAAAGCCTTCGAGCAAATGCTCCATCGTGCGTCCGGTGTTGATGCCCCAGACGATCCGGTGGCTTTCGCGCAATCGCCGGATCTTGTCGAAGAATGCGGACGGCACCGGCGGATCCGATGCCGGATCATGCAGCGTGCCGTCGAAATCGAACGACAGCACGGCGGCGGGCGTCTCGGGCGGCGGCAACGGTTTCACGCGCGCAGTCTCCACGCTCCCGCCCGCCGCACAATGCCGATCCGCGTGGAATCCGCCCAGTTTCCGCCGCCATTCCCTGCTTTACAAACCAAACCGCAGCCGACCGCCCATGATTCGGTTCCGCGTCGCAGCGCCAAGGAGAGGTGGCTGAGTGGTTGAAGGCACCCGATTCGAAATCGGACGTGGGGTAAAACTCACCGTGGGTTTGAAAACAGGAAGCCGCTCGCAGCGGCGACGTCTGGGTGCGAGCAACGCGAGTCACACGGGTTTGGACGGAGTGAAACGAAGTCAACGCCATCGCCGCTCGTAGCGGCGAAATCTTTTCCTTCCGGCCTCCGGAGGAGGAGGCCGCATCCCGCTTGGCCGGAGCGGAGCGCAGGCAATCCCATCCTCTCCGCCATAAATATTGAACTTGTGCAGTTCTTATGAACACTATATGGGTGCTCCATGTCTTTGTTCTCTGCGCATGAACAGCCGGGCCGGAATATCTCCCCGGCTCGCATGAAATTCATCCATCGGATTGCCACCTTGCCCATCAAGCCAGGCTCACGCGATTACTATCTCCACTGGGCGGAATCGTGGACCAAGGCCCGCGGTCACCAATCACCAGAACGCACCCAGGAGTATTTTGATGCCCTTGGCCGTTCCGCCCATTTGGCCGATTGGCAATATCGCCAGGCGGTCGATGCGGCCCGTGTTCTCGCCTGCGATGTCCTCACCATCGCATGGGCATCCTCTTTCGATTGGCGGGGATTGTCTGATCAGTCCCGCTCCTTGGAACCGGACCACCGGACTGTTGCCCGTGAATCGATCCGCGTAAGGGCCAATTTGCCCCCTTCGCCCACGCCGACTCCGGAACAGGTCGTCGATGCCGATTCGGAACTCAAGCGGCTCACTGATTCGCTCCGCCGCACCATCCGGATCAAGAACATGGCGATGGCTACCGAGGAGACGTATGTCCATTGGAACTGCCGGTTCATCCGCTTCTGCTTTCAAAGGCTCGGCCAATCCCCGGAAGTTGCCGGACCGCCCGCCATCACCGCCTACCTCGACTTCCTCGCACTGGAATGTAACGTCGCCCCGACGACCCAGAAGCAGGCGCTCAACGCCATGGCCTTTCTCATGAAAAACGTCCTCGGAATTGAGGAATTCACCCTCGACCACCTCACTCCCGCCCGCGGCCAGCGCCGTCCGCCGGTCGTGATGACTCGCGAGGAAGTCCGGGCAGTCCTCGCCCACCTCGAAGCCCCATGGAAACTCGCCGCCCAGCTCATGTACGGCAGCGGCCTCCGCCTCATGGAAGCCATGCGCCTGCGTGTCAAAGATCTGGATTTTGGCCAGGGAACTATCACCATCCACGACGGCAAGGGCGGCAAGCACCGCGTCGTCACCCTGCCAAGGGCTTTGGAGGAACAGCTCAAGCAACATCTGTCGCGCCTTCGCGAGAAGCATCTCCAGGAT
Source organism: Verrucomicrobiota bacterium (assembly GCA_016871685.1). Lineage (GTDB taxonomy): Bacteria > Verrucomicrobiota > Verrucomicrobiia > Verrucomicrobiales > Akkermansiaceae > Luteolibacter. The sequence goes on along the minus strand of VHCM01000001.1, from coordinate 53,659 downwards.
CTTGCCGTCGCTGCGGGTGACGTCCACATGCCGGAAGCCCTGCTGCGAAAGTGGCCAAACGCCAGTCGCGAGTGGTGCTGGCAATACATTTTCGCATCCGCCACCCTCTGCCCGCATCCGCGCACCGGCAGGATCGCCCGCCACCACCTGCACGAATCCTCCATGCAGCGCCAACTCAAGGACGCTGTCCGAAAGGCCGGGATCCCAAAACGCGCCACATGCCACACGATGCGCCATTCGTTCGCTACGCATTTACTCGAATCCGGCACCGATATCCGCACTGTCCAAAGTCTCATGGGACATGCCAGTGTGGAAACAACGATGATCTACCTGCATGTGATGAAAAGGCCCGGTGCAGGCGGCCCAAGTCCACTGGATCTTTCCTGAGCCGAAAAATTTTCATTCCTCCACCGCCCCGCGTTTCTTGCTTGGCAGTTCCTCCATGGCGGTTTAAAAACCGCTTCATGAACGGAATTCCCGGAGAAGTATCCTTCCGTGCCGTATTTGCACCGGTTGAGCCGCACGCGGTTGTTACAGGACAAATGCCGCACGCTACTTATTAACACTGTTAGCCCAAGAAAAATAATCCAATGCCCAACCTCTTCGATTACTACACCGATCTACTCAATTGGGAAGGAGTCACCCCGATTCCTTTGATTCACACCTGGCCTATTCCACTACGTCAATCGATTGAAGCGGACATAGTAGCTGCGGTGGCCTCGTCGGGCATCAAAGGAACAAATTGCCCCATTCGACCGGGGAGCACAAACCAATCGATCGGCAATCAAGTAGAAGAATACACGATTTCGCTCCTTCAACGGCATACATCCGTCTATACGATAGGACCGTGCTCCGGCGCGGGTTACCCAGACAAAACCCTCACGGAACGCGCAACACGGCTTAAGATGCCTTTGGAGGTTAAGGCCACGAGTGATTGGAACCCCTCTGACTCCAATAGACGAGTATTGACCTCTTCCTCTACCAAATTGCGAAGCCAGTTCAAAGCCCCCATCCACCATCTTCTAATGACGATTTTGTATTCCCCAACTGCCTCACACGCAACAATCGATGCCATACGCTTGGACTTCATCGAGCCTTCCACTAGCGTAAGCGTTAGGCTAGAAGCGTCAGTGAATCACAAAATCCTGTCCAACGGGCCTCACTACACGAAAGTCATCTAAGATGCCAAAGACTAAAAAGAGATTGATCTTACGCGATCCTAGCGAACTTCATTTCGAGCTACGTTCATTCTTTGAGTTCAATCGCTTCACTGGGACTGAAGAGAGGCATTTCGCTGATCTTAAAGTCTCAGTCTATGAGAACGAGTTCTGGACTTCCAAGCAACGGGATGGGCACTCCCTGCATGAAGTCTCCTACCGAGCCTGCTACAAGCCACAGTTGCCCGGCTTCTTCATTGAGAGGTTTTGCGTCCCCGGAGACGTGGTGTATGACCCCTTTATGGGCAGAGGGACTACACTAATTGAAGCACAATTAAGACAATGCCGAGCGATGGGCAACGATGCCAATCCTCTTTCAGGTGTTCTTGGAGGCCCCCGCCTGAATCCCCCAACGTTTAAGATGGTTGAAGAACGCTTGACTGAGGTTTCCCTGTCGATGACAAGCAAGGTTGATTCCGATCTTCTTGTATTCTTCGCGCCCGATACCTTGGCCGAGTTGTATGGCTGGCGCACTTACTTTCGCATTCGCAAGAGACAAGGCACATTTGATTTGGTTGATGCGTGGATTCAGATGGTCGCTTGTAATCGTCTAACTGGGCATTCCAATGGATTCTTCTCAGTCTATACGCTGCCACCAAACCAAGCAACTTCATTGGAGGCGCAACGCCGCATTAACGCGAAGCGCAACCAAATTCCTGAATACCGTAACACTAAGGCGCTGATTCTCAAAAAGACCAAGCAGCTGCTTCGCGATCCATTGCCACATGATTATTCCCGACACGATCACGAGATACTCTGCTCCTCAGCCGATTCTACCTCCGATATTCCCTCGGATTCAGTAAGACTTGTAGTGACTTCACCACCGTTCTTAGACACCGTTGATTACATCGGCGACAACTGGCTTAGAATGTGGTTCTGCGAGTTGTCGGTTGATCCAGACAGTATTTGGCAAATCAAGTCGTTGGATCAGTGGGTAGCAAGGATGACCAATGTTTTTAAGGAACTTAAGAGAATCCTTCAGCCTGGCGGGATTGTCGCCTTTGAAGTCGGTGAGATCCGCAGTGGTGTTTTGCTCCTTGAGAATGAGGTTGTGAAGGCCGGTTTTGAGGCGGGTCTCATTCCAGAGTGCATCATGATTAACTCCCAAGACTTCACGAAGACCGCGAATTGCTGGGGGGTGTCCAACAATAAGAAAGGCACGAACAGTAATCGAATCGTCATCCTGAAAAAAGAGGGCTAACAAGGCGGTGGTGGACAACCGACTACCCGCCCCGAGTTAAATGCCCCCCTTGACTACAACCCTCAACCCTGTTGCGGAGTGGCGCTCCCGGTAGTCGGTGCCACACCTCGACGTTCGGCTCCACAAACCATACGCTCCCAAACACGAGACTAGGAGACTTCATGAGCAGCATCATCAAAGACGTCGAAAAGCAACTGGACCGCTGGTTCGCAGCTTTGAAGACCGGCGACCCGGCTCAAGTGACCGCACTCTATGCGAGAGATGCGATCTTGCTTTCGACGCTCAAGGGCGACGTCAAGAAAGGACATCGGAAGATACGCGGGTACTTCGAGAGGGAGTTTCTGCCGAAGCATCCCGTTGGTACGGCCGTGGAAGCCTACACACGAGTACTGGGTGGCGTTGCCGTCAACTCCGGACTCTACAGCTTCAAGATCGACAGCAAGGACGAAGGACGCGCCACGGTGGAGGCCCGATACACGTTCGTCTATCAATGGACAGAGAATGATTGGAAGATCGTAGAGCACCACTCATCGTTGAACCCGGAAGGCTAATAGGCAACGGTACAGCCAAGCCGTACATTGCGTCGGAAACTCAGGCCGGCCGAACAATCGGTTGCAGCGGACGGCACTCCGTTCCGCCGCTGAACCGGGGCGTTCGGCAACAACATCGCGCTCACTATGTTCTGGGAATCTGTAGGTGCAGGAATCACAAGCTTGCTCGACTGGCATATCCTTGTCGGCATGGCGGGAGTCAGCATCGCCTCCATCCTTTATCCGCTGATCTCTGGACTCACTATGGGCGACGGCGAATCGAGCGCACGCATCGGGGCGGGCTGCTTTCTCGTGATTGTTGGTGGACCATTGATTCAGGCTATCGCTGTATCCGGATTCGTTCTTCTTTGCCTTCCGGCCATTATCGGCGGAGGTGGGTTCACACCTGGAGAGGTGATTGGTCCGCTCTTCTGGCCTGTGTTCAAAGCTGGCTTCCTCGCCATGCTCCTGGTGCTGGTCTTGTGCTTTATCCCAATAGTTGGTCGGATGATTTCTGACACCCCGGGTGTGCCGGTGTTCCTTCAGGGCATCTTCATGCTCAAGCCGATCGCCAAGAAGCTGTATTATGCTATCACTGACGGTTCACGACTTCCTGATTCAGCTTTTCCCTCGTTCTGGGATTGCTTGGGCTACATCCTCATTGGCCTCGCGCTGTGTTGGGCAGCGTTCATGTGCGTGGCGATGATCGCCGACCAAGTGAAAAAGCGGAGAGACCCGGTTGGGCATCTACTCGACCGCTATCGGCAGGAACCGTCGAGCGGCATGATGCTTGTCGGCATGTTCGTTGGCCCTGTCCTCGGAGTCGTGCCCTTGCTAATGTATGGGCAGTTTATTGGTCTCTCGATTCGCTCCCTACAATGACACCATTGCCGAACCAGACGCTGGAGACGAACTGCCGCCCAGCCTCTCCGCTCGACGCGCTGTGGCAATTTAGACGCGCTCTTCACGCTCGACCTTGCGTTTCTGGCGGCAGTCGCTCAACTTTGACGTTTAGGCTGTTGATAGTAATTCTGATGCATAGCGAAGACAAAATGCTTGTGACAGAGGTAGTTCTAAGGCGGTTTCCAAAGGGCGAGAGGATCTGATGAACCGCTACTTCTACAAATCCACGATCTCCCGCTTCGCCGCTGCTGACCAATCGGCCATCCTCGGCCAAATGGCAACTGTAAACTCTTTTGACCTCACCCCCCAACAACGCGACGCCTGGGTCGACCAGATGAAATGCCTGAAACTCGGCTTGGCAGGCCACGATGGAGACATCTATTTCGAATACTCCATCCCGCGCATGGGCCGCCGGGTGGATGCAATCGTGCTAATCGGGCCGGTGATATTTGTCATTGAATTCAAAGTGGGCGAGAAGGCCTTTAACGCGCAAGACCTGGATCAGGTTATGGACTATGGCCTAGATCTTTCCAACTTCCACGAAGGTAGCCACGACAAATTCATCATTCCTGTATTGGTCGCCACAGGAGCACAAGACACACATGCATCTAAAGAGGCAGTTCTTGCCAGGGGCAGGCTTTTTAGGCCATTGAAAGCCAACGAGAAAACATTTTCCAAGGCCATCGCTCTGGGCCTGGCAGCGGCGAAAGGGCCGGCGTTAAATGGCTTGGAGTGGGAGCAGAGCCGGTACAAACCGACTCCGACCATAATTGAAGCGACTCTGGCGCTCTATCGCGGCCATTCGGTAGTGGAGATCACAAAGAACGACGCTGGCGACAACCTGACCACGACCTCTGCATCTGTTTCTGAGATCATCCGAACCACCAGAGATAATGGCGAAAAGGCGGTCTGCTTTGTGACCGGCGTTCCCGGCGCTGGCAAGACTCTTGTCGGGCTGGATATCGCAACAAAACATATCGATGCCAAAGACGAGCTTTATAGCGTGTACCTTTCAGGCAACGGCCCCTTGGTCGCCGTATTGCAGGAAGCTTTGGCCCGGGACAAGGTACTGCGCACTCGAGAGATGGGTGCGAAGTTCAGAAAGGGCGAGGCTCTCAGCGAAGTGAAGGCTTTCGTTCAAATCATTCACCATTTCCGCGATGAAGGTTTGCATGATCCCATCAATCCACCCATTGAGCATGTTGCAATATTTGATGAAGCCCAAAGGGCTTGGACTCGCGACATGACCATCGATTTCATGAAGCGAAAGAAGAATCAGCCGAACTTTCGTATGTCCGAACCCGAGTTCTTGATCTCTTGTATGAACCGTCACCAGGATTGGGCCGTAGTAGTCTGCTTGGTCGGCGGAGGTCAGGAGATCAACACCGGCGAGGCTGGAATCGGTGAATGGATTGAATCGGTGTACCGATCTTTCCCGGAATGGAAGATCTACGTCTCTGACCAACTCGCAGAAGCGGAATTCGGGGCAGAGAAGACCGAAAAATCGTTGGCTCAGCACAGCGCAGTGATCCGTTTGCCCGAATTGCATTTGAAGACGTCGATACGATCATTCCGCAGTGAGAAGGTGTCATCGCTTGTGAAGCATATACTCGATGTGGAAGGCGAACTTGCCCGCAATATGGTGCGCGAAGTTTCAGAGCATTATCCATTGGCGCTCACACGCGACATCCATAAAGCAAAAGCTTGGCTGAGAGCACAGGCGCATGGTTCTGAAAGGTACGGCATAGTCGCGTCATCCAAAGGAGCCCGACTCAGACCACTGGCGCTTGATGTAAAGGCCAAAGCCAGCCCAGTGCATTGGTTTCTTAATGGCCGTGATGATGTGCGCTCGTCTTTCTTCATGGAAGACGTCGCCACTGAATTTGACGTGCAGGGGCTTGAACTCGACTGGGTCTGCGTGGCTTGGGATGCTGACTACAGATTCGCGGGCAATAGCTGGGAAACATACGAGTTTCGCGCGGTTCCGAATCAGCAGGCCATGCGGTGGAATAGAATACGGGCGGTTGAGAGAAAGTCATATCTCAAGAACGCCTATCGCGTCCTTTTAACTCGCGCCCGGCAAGGCATGGTGGTGCTGGTACCGGAAGGGTCGGAGAATGATGTGACGCGAAAGTCGGAATATTATGACAGGACTTATGAGTATCTGGCTGGGCTGGGGATGTTGAAAATATAGTTGTGAAATCAAAAACGGACAGCCGTTTGGATACCAAGAACAGCCTAACAAGGCGCTACACCGGACGGCAATTCCGCTGCGCTCCATTGCCGCCGGTGAGCTTGATCGTTTTGGCAAGAGATGATATGAAGAGACTCCTCATTGCTTATGGAAGCATCTTCGGCACCCACGTGCTGGGCCAATTCCTCCTATACGGCCACGCACAGGCACTTCCATCCTTCGCTCGAAACGAGATCGGCGTGTTCCTTGTTCCCCTCGTTCTCGCGTTTCCCGCCTATTTCTGGGCGCTTCGCCAATCTCCTCTCTTCACGTCAAAGCCCCGATGGCGACCGGCAAAGCTCTTTGCTCTCTCGCTCATACTCATATCTTCCCTTGCGTCGCTGTATGTTGGAGTCTCTTGGGCATTCAACACTTACGGAACATGATCAAATGCCGAACCAGCCGGTTGAGGCTACGTTCTTGCCGATCTGGTCAATCTGTGGAATGAGGAAAAACGCGTCCATGGTGAGCCCATCGTCGTCCAGCCTGAGGCAATCCTTGCATTCATGGAGGTCGCGTGACATACCTCACTAGGCGAAAGAGGTGTTGCGCAAGCTGTAGAGCATTTTGCTCAAATCTGTAGCCGGTGGTTGGAGTTGGGTGTGGGACATTTGCGGCTTCGCCGGATTTGTATGAGAAGCGGAATCTTTCCTCCATGGCTGCGTTGTTGCTCAGTCATGGATGTCAATCCACTCCATCGCAACGCCTTGCCCTGGCCAACATCTTCTCGCTCCACCGGCTACACCTTTTCGCAAACTTCTCAAGCGTGCCGGTTTCGAGGAACGTCGGCAAAGCGGATCGCATCTCGTGTTGCGCCACCGTGACGGGCGGCAGACCTACCTGCCGATGCACACCGGGGATGTGCCCACAGGAACTTTCCGTTCCATTCTGAAGCAGGCGGAACTCACGGAAGACGAGTTCCATGACCTGTAACTGATGGGCAGGATTCAAAACGCAATTCGCTTGCATTAAGGCGGGGCCGGGTGGAGACTTTGTGCATGCGCAGCATTCTGATCGCGGTCGTTGCCGGAGCTTGGACGCTTGTGTCGGCGTGGGCGGGTCCTGCGGTCCGGGTCGCGGCGCTGCATCCGCTGATGGCGGATCTGGCGCATCAAGTGGGCGGCGAGCGCGTCGAGGTGTTTGATTTGGTGGGCGAGGGTGGCAATCCGCACCGCTACGAGCCGCAGCCGGAGGATCTTCGGAAGATGCGCGCGGCGTCGCTGGTGCTCGCGGCGGGCAAGGGGCTCGAACCGTACCTCGACCGCGTGTCGGCCTCGCTCGGCGGGGTGACGGTGGTCGAGGTGGGACGGACGATCCCTTCGTTGGCGGTCGGTGCCGATGAGGTGTACACCTGCTGTCCGCAGCATGCGCCGGGATCGATCGACCCGCACTGGTGGCACGGGATCGAGTCGATGCGGCGTGCGGCGCGCGTGGTGGCGCAAGCGTTGGGAGAGGCCGATCCCACGGGCCGCGACGGGTATCTCGCGAACGCGGCGGCGTATGGCAAGCGGCTGGAGGGACTCAAGCGCTGGGCGAAAGACGAATTGGCGAAGGTGCCGCGCGCGCAACGCAAGCTGGTGACCGCGCACAATGCGTTCGCGTATTTTTCAAAGGAGTTCGGCTTCGAAGTGATCGCCGTGGCCGGATTGAACAAGGAGCAGAACACGACACCCAAGGATCTGGCGAAGACGATCGGGTCGGTCCGGGCGTCGGGAGTGCGTGCGGTGTTTCCCGAGGAAGACGCGAGCGACAAGGCCTTGCAGTCGATCGCGAAAGCGACCGGCACCCGCATCTCCACCGCGCTCATTGCCGATGGCAACGGCACGGGTGCCAACGCCGGTTTCGAAGGGATGATCCGTCACAACGTCGGCTGCATCGTCCGCGCCCTCGCCGCACCATGAGCCGCCTTCCGCTTTCCCCGTTGCTTGGCACCGCCGGTGTGGCGGTCGGCCTCGCGTTGCTCGCCATCCCGCTGCAGCGGCTGACGAGTCGTCCCGCGACACCCGCCGTCGTTGCCGCCGCGCCATCGGTGCCCGCCGGATCCGTCGCCGCGGTGCTACGCGTCAAGACGGTGGATCCGCTCGCGCGTCTCGCGGTGGCGGATGCGCAGGGCCGGATCCTGCTGCAGTCGACACCGTTCGCCGCGGGCGAATCCGAGCACGATGTGGTGATCCCGTGGGATGACGGGGTCGGCTTGCTTTCCATCGAGTTCGAATCCGCCAAGGAAACCGCGGTGTTCGTCACGCTGCTGCCCGAGGGGCGCGAGGACCTCACGCGCTACGCGACCGGATCGGGCGCGTGTGTCGAAACCCTGCGTTTCGAGTGGCCGGGCGCCCATTGATCCCCGCATGACTGCTTCCTCCCATCCGTGCTGCGCGCACCACGCCCATCACCACGAATTGCTCGTGGAGGATCTGCGGGTGCGTTATCGCGAGACGTTCGCGCTCGATGGCGTGTCCTTCGCGACCTCGTGTGGATCGTGCGTGGCGTTGATCGGGCCGAATGGCGCGGGCAAGAGCACGCTGCTCAAGGCGGTCGCCGGACTCCTGCCCGTCACGGGCGGACGCATCCTCTGGCGCGGCACGCGCGTTGCGCGCTGGAGCCGCGAAATCGCCTATCTGCCGCAGCGCGAGGAGGTCGACTGGCGGTTCCCGATCACCGTCGAGCGAGTCGTGCGCATGGGACGTTACCCGCAGGCCGGGTGGTGGCGGCCGTTCTCGCGCGCCGATGAAGCGGCGATCAACCGCGCGATCGAGCTGATGGATCTCAGTGCGTTGCGCCGCCGCCAGATCAGCGAGCTGAGCGGCGGCCAGCAACAGCGCGTGTTCCTCGCCCGCGCGCTCGCACAGGAAGCCCACGTGTTTCTGCTCGACGAGCCGTTCACCGGTCTCGACCGCAATGCCAAGGCGACGCTCGCCGCAACGCTGCGCCGCATCGCCACCGAAGGGCGGCTGGTGATCGCCGCCCACCACGAGCTCGAGACCGTGCGCGGGCTCTACGACGAAGTGCTGCTGCTCCGCCGCCGCGCGATCGCCTTCGGTCCGGTCGATGAGGTGTTCCGCGATCCGCTGCTCGATGCAACCTTCGGCAGGAAGGAGGCCGCATGCCCGACTGGCTGATCGAACCGTTCCGTCATCCGTTCAACCAGCGCGCGCTGCTCGCCGCCGTGCTCATCGGCTGCACCAACGGATACGTCAGCGCCTTTGTCGTGCTGCGCAAATCCGCGCTCAAGGTCGGCTCGCTGTCGCACGCGCTGCTGCCGGGCATCGCCGTGGCCATCCTCGTCGCCGGTCTCAACGACTGGAGCGCCTTCCTCGGCAGTCTCTTCGCCGCACTGCTCATCGGCCTCGGATCGCTCGCCGTCTCGCGCGGATCGCGCATCGACCAGGATTCGGCACTGGCCATCCTCTACACCGCGGCGTTCAGCGGTGGCATCATCCTGCTGCGCCGACTCGGCGTGACCCGTGAGATGGACGACTGGCTCTTCGGCAACATCATGGGCCTGCGCGATCACGATTTGTGGACCGTCTTCTGGATTTCGGCCGCCTCGCTCGGCGTGCTCACCGCGCTCCACCGTCCGCTGCTCATGACCCTCTTCGACGCGGAAGTCGCCGCCACGCTCGGCGTGCCGGTGCGCGCCCTCCACTACCTGCTTCTCGCCATCCTCATCGTCGTCCTCATCTCGTCGCTCCAAGCCGTCGGCTGCATACTCGCCGTCGGCCTGCTCGTCACCCCCGCCGCCACCCTTTACCTGCTCACCGATTCCACCCACGCGATGTTCTGGGGCGGCGCGCTTCTCGGCGGACTCGCCGCCGCCGCCGCCGTGCTCCTCGGTTGGTGGCTCAACCTCGAACAAGGCCCGGCCATCGTCCTCGTCCTCGGCCTGCTCTTCCTCGCCGCTTGGATCTTCAGCCCGAAATACGGATTGCTCGTCAAACGGGGGAGGTAAGGGGGTGATCGGTTATGGTTATCGGTTATGGTTATTGGGGAAGAGAAAGAAGATGCGCGGAGCACAAAGGAGGGAACGGGTGGCCCGCCCGTGTTCTTCAACGCGAACAATCGGCACGGAGCATCAACGCGCTCTCGCGAGAGCGCATCTTCCACCCCTCTGGCCCAGGCTTGGATGAAGACGCGGAGCCGTTCCTCGGCGATTCCGCGGCATTCGAACGAATGCTGGCGCGATGCGTTTCGGCCCGGTATACTGCCGCTGCGATGAAATCACATCCCACCAACCCATGCCAAGAATCCAACGCAAGTCCATCCCGATGAATCCATTCCGCCAGATCCAACGCATCGCACGCTGCAGCGCCCTGCTGGTTTGCTTGGGTTCTTTCGCTCCCCTGCACGGGGCGCAACAGGGCATCCGGTTCTTCACCGACACCTATCCATTCGTGAACGACAACCGCTGTGTCGGTTATTCGATGACCGCGGTGCTCTTCAAAGCCGGCAAGTTCTCGCCATCCGATTTCCAATCCGACGCGCAAACGGTGTTCGAGTTGCGCAAGGCGAACGTCACCGCGTTCATCCAGCACTTCATGAGCAATGCCCACGTCGGAGTGTTCCAGCGCTATCTCGATGCGGAGTGGCGGCACCTGGGTGTGGCCGACTCCCATCGCAAGCTGGTCGAGAAAGTCAGGGACTCGCCGGGGCCGCTCGCCATCGCCTACGGCCACCACGCGGTGGTCGCGCATTCCTATGCCCGGAAAGCGGACGGCAGTCATGTGATCCGGATCTATGACAACAATCTGGTGAATGGTTCCTACTCGCTGGTGTATCCCGCGGATTTTTCGTCAGTGGAAGCGACCGCGCGCACCGAGATGCGCTTCGGGCTCACCGGCAGGTCGGGTGCCTGGGCGGTGACGCCGGATGAGATCCTGAAGCTGCTGCCGGCCTATCCGGCGTCCGCTCCCGACGCGGCTTCAGGCAGCGAGTCCACCCCGGAGCCTGCGAAGTGATGGGCTGCCGCGATCGCGGGATGGTGATTCGATTTTGATTGCCATCCTCTAGGTGATGCTTCAGGAAGAGCACGGATCGTGAAGAAGTCCCGGCAGATGCCAGGTGCGGTCCGCATTCCAAACAAAACCCCTGAAACCACCATGAGCAACCACGCATGCAAGACGTTGGGCACCCTGTGCTTCATCCTCGGATTCGCCTCGATTGTCGGATCGATCGCCATTTGGTTCTACACCGGCGGTACCGCGTCCGAGGATCCCGCGATTACCGCCGATACCAAGGCTCATGCCGAACGCTTCGGCATCTTCGTGGGGCTGTGGGCACCCACGTTCTTCATTCTGTCGAACCGCTTCGACCGCTTCGCAAAAAGCTGAGGCCGCCGTGGTGCTCAGCGGTTCTCCAGTCGTTCGAGCACGCGTTCGGGCAGCGGATTGCTGTCGATCCACGCGCCTGCGCCGGCCGGGTCGCGCTCGAGCCAGGCGCCCAGCGTGCGGCCGTACATGCGGTTGCGCGATCCCTCATCGGCGATGCGTCCGATCTGGGAGATGGCGCTGGCGGGATCGGTGCCGAAGGCGTTCCAGATGAAGTTCTGGACAACGCGGTCGGTGACGTCTCCTGCGTATTGGTCCATCAGGCCGATGGCGGCCTGCGGATCGTCGCGCGTGATGTCGGAAACCACGCCGCGCAGCGCGTTGGCGCGGGGTTCTCCTTGCGGCAGGGTCGCAAGCGAGGCAACGGCGGCATCGCGGTCCACACGCATCCAGTTGCGGTAAACATCATCGATGCTGCGGTTGGTGGCGCTGCCCGGATTGGATACCAACCAATCGAGTGCTGCGGCCGGATCCGTGGCCGCCAACTGCTCCGCGGCGCGGGCGATGGCACCGTCGCGCAGTGCTTCGTCGCCCAGTGCATCGATCCACGCGCGCGTGGCCTCCATTCCTTGTGCGACGAGTTGCGGAAGAAACGCGTCGAGGGCTCGTCCGCGCTCGACGCTGCGTGGCATGCCGGTGACCAGCGCGGTGGCGCGGTCCGGATCGCTGGCGGCGATGCTGCCGATGATGCCCGCGAGATACGGATTCGCGCCTTCGCCGCTGTGGTTCGACTCGGCCCAGCGGATCGCCGCATCCGGGTCGATCGATGCCCAACTGCCGAGGATGGTGTTGATCGCGAAGGGGCGGGTGGTGTTGGCCTTGGCGTAGTCGAGCGCGCCGATCGGATCGACTTTCGCCCATGCGGACAACAGCACGGCGTATTCGGCCATGCGGTCCTCGGTGAGGCCAAGGCTGCGGAAGTGATCGACTGCCTGCTGGAATTCTTCGGGACCGAGCTGATCGACGAGGGCGAGCAGCGCACGACCGCGCTCGAGCGGATCCGCCAGCCGCGCGATGGCTTCCACCCGCTTGCGGGCGTCCGCCTTGCGATCTGCGGCACTTCGCTGGCCGCGTTCCTGACGTTGGGCATCATCGCCACCGCGTCGGTCGCCGCGTGCGACGGATGTCGCGGCATTCGTTGCCGCTTCCTCGGCGGGGGATGAGGCGTCGGTTTTGCCGAGGCGTCCGGCGAGATAGCCACCGGCGGCGGCAACGACGGCCAGCGCGATCAGGGGAATCAGGGATGGGGTCTTCATGGAATGGAGCCAACAGGCAATGGTGTCGGGATGAAACACCGGAAAAGCGTCGCCGTCGCGCGGATTTTTATCGGCAAGATCGGCTTTTGTTCGACAAGAATCCCACTGGATGTCGATTTGGCAAGTGCGCCTTATGAAGTCCTTGGTTTGTACCGCATCGATCGTCTTGGGCTGTTGCGCCAGTGCGTCCGCGCAGTCGGGGTCAACCGACGAATCGTGGCTGCCTGAATCCGTTCGCGGCGTGTTCGACGACCCGAATGGCGGACTCGGCCGTCTGGCCAAGGGGGTGCTCGGCCCGGGCGGGGTTGATGCGTGGTTTTACCTGCCCACGCGCGACGAGCCAGCGACACCGGCCGATCGTGGCTACCGCTTTGACGAGGTGCGCTTCACCTCGGCCGACGGCACGCCGCTGCACGGCTGGTTTTTGCCGGCCAAGACCAAGGCGTCGATGAAGCCGAAGGGCACTGTGGTTTTTTCGCACGGCAACGCGGGCTCCCTCGGCTACCATCTGGGGCTGGTGACCTGGCTGGTCGATGCCGGCTACCATGTGTTCATGTATGATTACCGCGGATTCGGCAAATCGGGCGGTGAGGTCGATCGGCGCGGCATGGTCGGCGACGTGCGGGCGGCGTTCGAGCGTGCGCGACGGCTGCCTCAGGTCGATCCGCAACGACTGATCTCCTACGGCCACAGCATGGGCGGGGCGAAGTCGATCGCAGCGATCGCCGATGAGGCGCCTCAGGGACTGCGTGCCGTCGTGGTCGACGGCGCGTTCGCATCGTATCGTGCGATGGCGCGGGTCGCCGCGGGTCGTTTGGGCGAGCAGCTTGCCAGCGACGAGCTGGCTCCGATCGATCACGTGGACCGCGTTTCTCCGCTGCCCTTGCTGATCGTGCACGGCACGCGCGACGCGGTGGTGCCCGTCTCACAAGGACGGGAACTGTTCGCGAAAGCGGCCGAACCGAAAACGTGGATGGAGATTCCCGGAGCCGGTCACAACGACGCGCTCGCCGCCGGTGGTGACGGACGGCACCGCATGCTCGCGTGGCTCGACGATCAATTGCGTGGAAAACCGAAGGCGAAGCAATGACCCGCGCCCAATGCGGCGGGGCGGAGACGATTTGCCATGTGGGGTGAGGTCTGGGAACGACCAAGGACGGACCGCCCGTATCGTTCCTGGATGGCTCTGCTTTTCGGCTGGAATCCGTGGGCGGGCCGGGTAGGGTTGAATTTGAAATAGATCGTTTCCGCATCCTGGCTGTTCCCACTTCCAGTCCGCACCCTCACCCATCCATGTCCTCCATGACCCCTCCCGAATCCCGCCTTCCGTTTTCGCGTGCCACCATCCGGTGGGTCGGCGTTGCACTGGTGCTTCTCGGCCTGTTTGCCTTGGTCCAACGCCGGGATGACGCACCCGCCGCTCCGCAGTCCGCCTCGGTGCCTCCTGCGATGGCCATTGCTGCCCACGCGGATGCCGACAAGCCGTCCATGGTTGCCGAAGCAGCAACTGCCTTGCGGGATGATGATGTCTCGTCTGGTCAAGCCGCTGCCACAACAGGCACCGAACCGCCGGATGACCTGCGTCCGGCACCGCCTTCGCAAAGTCCGGATTGGAAACTCGCGGATTGGTCGTTGGGGGAAATGCGTCCGGACTCAAACACGCGCCTGCGCGCCGCCTTGTTCGAAGCCGATGGCAAATACCCTTGGGTGCGCGTCGAGCAAGAGATCGAGACCGATCCATTGACCGGTGCGGTGCGTGTGGTCCGCGCCAGCGAAATGGTCGGCGACCAAGTGATCGTGAAACTCGCGCAAGACGTGCGGCCGGAGGACGTGCAGCAAGCGCTCGATCCGCTGGGCGGCCGTCTTGCGGACTGCCCCTTCGCCCCCGACACCTGGCTGGTGTCGCTGCCGGTCAAGCTCGATGCCGTGCCGGAGGCGCTCGCGCTGCTCAACGGGTCCGGCGGACTTGTCGAATACAGCGAACCGGATTTCCTGATGCGGCCCGCCGCCACGCCGAATGACCCGAATTTCACCAACCACAACCTCTGGCACCTCAACAACAACACCCAGATCGGCAAGGACATCAGGGCGCCGGTTGCGTGGGACAGCCGCACCGACGCAGGCGGGGTGATCGTCGCTGTGGTCGACACCGGCGTGCGCCACACCCACGAGGATCTTGCGGGCAACATGTGGGTCAATCCGGGTGAAACCGCGGGCAATGGGATCGATGACGACGGCAATGGCTACATCGACGATGTGCATGGCATCGACGCTTATGCCAACGACGGTGATCCGATGGACGGCCAGGGTCACGGCACCCATGTGGCGGGCATCATCGGTGCGGTGGGCAACAATGCGAAGGGCGTGTGCGGCATCGCCTGGAGCGGCATCAAGATCATGGCGTTGCGATTCATCGACCAGACCGGATCGATCTCCGACAACATCCAGTGCATCGACTATGCGATCGCCAAGGGCGCGAAGGTGATCAACGCCAGTTATGGCAGCCCATCGATCAGCAACATTGGCAGCAATTCCGAGGCGGCGGCGATCTACCGCGCCCAGCAGGCGGGCGTGATCCTGGTCGCCGCCGTCGGCAATGGCGGCGAGGACTACGTCGGTGATGACAACGACGTCACGCCGTTTTATCCCGCGAGCTACACCGAGTACGTCGAACGCCTGTTTCCGCGCCGTGCTTACGCGCTCAACAACATCCTTGCGGTGGGTGCCACCGACCGCAACGACAACCGGGCCGGGTTTTCCAACTACGGCGATGTGCAAGTCGATTTGATGGCACCGGGTGTCGGCATGTGGTCGACGACCAACGGTGGCAACGCGAGCTACGGGTCCGGCCAAGGCACGTCGTTCGCCGCGCCGGTAGCCTCCGGCGCGCTGGCCATGTTGCGCGCTTCGTTTCCGGGCGATTCGGTCGGCCAGTTGATGACCAAGATGCTTGCCGGCGTCGATGCGGTGCCGTCCTTGAGCGGTACCTGCGTGACGGGCGGCCGGCTCAATCTCTCGAAGCTCGTCCCGACGCAGGTTCCCACGGCGCTTCCCGTCGCTTGGCACCGTCCGTCGTACAACGAAGGGCTCATCAACAGCACGATGCGCGCGCCGGCGTATGAAATCGCCACCGGCGCCAGCTTCACCGTCTATCAAGGCGTCAGGAAATTCAACAACCCGGGCTACGGCACGGCCAACCAGACCGGCGGCACCTTGTACTACCGTGCGGGCACCAGCGGCACCTGGTCGCAGACGGCGCTTTCATGGCACGCCAACAACGGCGACTACCAGTTTTGGAAAGCCACCGTGCCGGGCAGCGCGACCAACGGGGTCGTCCAGTACTACGTGCGCATCACCTTCGATTCCGGCGTTGCACCGGCCTGCTTCCTCTACGGGTCGGACAACGCGAGCACCGTCACCACCGACGAATCCGCGGCGCAGTCCCAGCCGTTTTCGCTGCGCGACCGCGTCTCGTGGGTGTTTGCACCGTCACCCGATGTGCAGCCGGGCGCGGTCACCTTCAATGCGAAGGTCGGCTACGCCGCGGCCGATCTCTCGTTCCGCGGCGCGACGCACGGTGCGCTGTACTACACGACCGATGGCGTGACGCCGACCGGCACGCTCGGCAATGCCGGCAACGGCTCGACCCAAGTTTTGTTCTTCGAATATCTCGGAATCGAATCCGATCCCAGCAACGCGGGCGACGCGATGTTGTGGCGCGCGGTGCTCGAGGGGCTGGCACCGAACACGCAGCTGCGCTACCGCATCTCGTTCTGGAACGAGGCAACCGGCGAGGAAAAATACTCCGAGGCCGATCCGTCGACCGTATTGCAGCTCACCACACCCGCTGGCGCGCCGCCGGTGTTGCAGATCACCACGGCAACGACCGGCACGCTCACTGCGGATTACACGACGAGCAAATTGTATGTCGACGAGGTGGCCGGTGATTCGATCCCGCTGCAGGCGGTGCTCACCGTGTCCGGCGCACAGCTTGCCGAGGCCGAAATCTGGACCAACCTCAACAACCGCGACCGCGCCGACGCGGATGCCAACAGTGACGGCGTCCCCGACGGCATCCTTCCGCCGTCGCCACCATCGGGCCAACCCGCGGGCAACAACGGTGCCGTCTATCCGGCGGGCGGTTATTACCAGGCCCGCCCGATGAACGGATCGGGCGGCAGTTGGTCGCTGACGATTCCGGTGACCAAGACCGGTGCCTACCGGCTCACCGCCCGCTATCGCCTGCAGGGATCGTCGGATTGGATTTGGTACTCTTCGGAAGGTCGCCGCGACCACTGCGTGACGGTCGCACCGAAGGTCGCGCGCGAGATGAACGTGTATGAGATCAACGTGCTCAACGTCGATGCCACCGGCGACACATTCGCGACACGCAGCACCTTCGAGGACCTCACCGACGGCACGCGCTGGAATCTCGACTACCTGCGCGGACTCGGTGCCAACACGCTGTGGTTCCAGCCGATCCATCCCAACGGCATCGAGGGGCGCGAGCCGAGCGGTGGATGGGATTCGGGAACCGGCCCGTATGATCCCGGCAGCCCGTACGCGGTGAAGAATTTCTTCGAGGTCATGGAACAGATGAGCGACGGCAACTCCCGCGCCTCGTCGATGACGGCGTTCCAGAGCTTTGTGCAGCAGGCCGACCAGAAGGGCGTGCATGTGATGCTCGATGCGCCGTTCAATCACACGGCCTACGACGTCGAGGTGTCGAGCGTCGGGTTGCAACTCTTCGCCCAAGCCGGGCTCAACGTCTCCGGCTGGTCGGCCACGGACAAGATCAAGGATCGGGACGCCCGCTTTTTCTCCCGCAACGATGGCAACCTCGCCTACAGCGGTCCGGCCAGCTCGGCATCCAATGCCGCCGTGGCCCCCGACCGCAACGACTTCGGCAAGTGGCGCGACGTTCTCGATGTGTTCTTCGGCCGCTATGCCACGCTGGTGACCGGCTATCCGGATGCTGAAAGCAGCCGCCAGACGGTGGCGACCAGCCAGGAATGGATCAATCTCGACGACCTCAGCGGCGGCCCCGGCAGCAATGGCGCGGTGACCCGCGCGGTCTGGCGTTATTTCGCACGCTACGTGCCGTACTGGCTCGAGAAAACCGGTCTGCCCGCAGGCAGTCCGCTGCACGAGCAGGCGTCCAAGGGCATCGACGGACTGCGCGCCGATTTCGGCCAAGGCATGCCGCCGCAATTCTGGGAGTACGCGATCAACGTGGCGCGTGCACACAAATGGAGCTTCGTGTTCATGAGCGAGTCGCTCGATGGCGGCGCGGTCACCTACCGGTCGAACCGCCACTTCGATGTGCTCAATGAGAACATCGTCTTCCCGTGGCAGGCGGCGACGACCACCAGCGCGCATCGCAGTTTGTTCGAGGAGCGCCGCAACGCGTATGGCCAAGGACTCGTCCTGCTCAACAACACCTCGCACGACGAGGCGGGCTATCCGGACCCGTGGCAGGCATTCATCCGTTACGCGGTGGGCGGCACGATCGACGGTGCGCCGATGGTCATGTACGGCCAGGAAATCGGCACGGCCGCGAATCTCAGCTTCAACCATTACGAGCTGAACTTCGGCAAATCCATCCCGCACTTCAAACGCTACAATTCAATGCAGCCGCAGTGGACCGCATGGGCCGCCAACAGCTTGGGATCGCGCAACCTGTATCCGGCCTACGCCGGCGCGGCCAAGGCGCGCGAAGCCAGCCCCGCGCTGCGCGCGTCGAACCGCTGGTTCCTCAACCCGCAGGGAAGCAACAACCCCGACGAGCGCATCTTCGCCGTGGCGAAGTACCAGACCGAAAACGCCTCGCCCGCGGTGAGCGACGTGGTGCTCGGTTTCGTCAACCTCGACCGCTCGAACGCCGCGTCGAACACCTTCGGCATCCCCGCGGCACTCTCCACCCGGCTCGGCATCAAGGACAATCGCAACTACAACGTCCGCAACCTCGCCGCCTACACCGGCGTCGACGGCTCGCTCGCCTCGCGCGCCACCCAGCTTCTCTGGGGAGGCGGACGCAGTGGCGCGGTTGTGAAAAGCAATGGCGTCTACGTCGGTCTCAACGCCGTGCCCAACACCGACGCGACCTGGGGCACCGCGCCGTTCGAAGCGCAGTATCTCAAGCTGCTCGACGTCACGCCGCCCGCCGCCGTCACCGGCACCATCTCCAGCAGCATCACCGGTCCGTACGCGATCGGTTCCTCGGCGACCTTCAGCTGGAACGCGGTGCCGGCCGACAGCGAGGGCATGACCCCACTGTACAAAGTCACCGTCGTCGCCGGCGGGACCACCACCACCGAGATCGTGTCCGCCGCGGCTTTCACCTACCAAACCAACACCGACATCCAGGTCTCGGTGCGCGTCGAGGCGGTCAATCCGAACGATACGTCCGTCGGCAGCACGCCGACCGCATTCACCTCGGCCGCGTACCTTCTCACGGCGGGCGGCGACTTCGACGGTGACGGTGTGACCAATCAGGCCGAGGCCGATGCGGGAAGCAATCCGCTCGCGAAACCGGCGATCATCATCTCCGGCACGCCCGCGGTGATGAGTGCGACCTATGGCAATGCCTCGTCCGCCGGTTCGTTCACGCTCTCGGGAACGAATCTGAACGCGGCGATCACGGTGACCGCTCCCGCCGGGTTCGAAGTGTCGGCGACGCAAAGCAGCGGCTACGGTGCCAGTGTCGCGCCGGGTGCGATCGGCAACCTGTCGGCGACGACCGTGTACGTGCGCCTTCGCAGCGATGCGGGCACGGGCGATTACGCGGGCAACGTCACGCTGGCGAGCAGCGCTGCCGTTTCGAAGTCGGTTGCCGTCTCGGGATCGGTGAGCCCGGCGGCCCTCGCGATTTCCGCCGATGCGAAGAGCAAGACCTATGGCGAGGCCGATCCCGCGCTGACCATCACCACCGTCGGATTGGTCGGCGGGGATTCGATCACGGGTTCGCCCGCCCGCGAGCCCGGTGAGAATGCCGGTGCTTATGCGATTGGCATCGGATCGCTGGATGCCGGAGCAAACTACTCCGTCACCTACAATGGAGCGGTGTTCACGATCCTGCCCAAGGCGTTGACCGCCGCCGAGATCACGCTGGTGCGCAATGGCAACGCCTACACCGCATCCGCCGATGGAGTGGCCGGTTTCACCTACAGCTACTCCGGCCGCGATGGCACGAACTACGGCCCCAGTGCCGAGGCTCCCGTGGACGCGGGTTCCTACACGGTGACGGCCGTCATCAATGACCCGAACTTCACCGGCTCGAAAAACGAGGACTTCACGATCGAATCCACGGGGCATCCGCCGTTCCGCGTCACGTCCATCTCGATGGACGGATCGGTCTGCACCTTGGCTTGGGAATCAAAACCCGGTGCGGTCTACACGGTGGAAGCGACGGCGGATCCTGCCGACGCCCAGTCGTGGGTGCCGGTTCGCGCGGCGGTGTCCTCACAGGGTGCCGCCACATCCGCGATCATCGATCTCTCCACCACCGTCCACGCCGGAGCCGCACGGTTGTTCCTGCGGGTGCGGGCGGAATCAGTGAATGACAACTGATCCGCGCCGTGCGACGGTGATCACTGCGCACTAGTGCAACATGCTCTAAACCTCAGCGCGACATCGCCCGCAGTTCGCTTCGCAGCATGCGGCACAATGCCAGGGGTGCGGTCACCTTGGCCTGACTGCCGAAGCTCAGCACCCAGCGCAGCACTTCCTCGAGCCGACCGACCTCGAACCGCACCTCGACGCGCGAGGCGTTGCGGGTGAGGGGGATCACCTCCTGGCTTGGGTGCCAGCGGCGCTCGTGGGCAAGCCGGGCGGCGTAACCCTTGAGTTCGACGCGTACGACATGCCTCGTCTGGTCTCCCGTGACGTTCCAGATTCCGAACGAGCGGCGCAGATGCCGACTGCCAGTGAATCCGGCGGGCCGCTCGAAGGTGGTTCTCGTCACTTGCAGCGCATCCATGCGTGGCAATGAAAACGTGCGCAACCCGTCGCGATCGATGTCGTGCGCGATCAGATACCAGCCGCCATCGACCTCGCCGAGATGCAGCGGCCGCACCGATCGCGTCTCCCGCTTGCGCGCGCCGAGCTTGAGGTAGGAAAAGCGCACCTCACGCCGGTCGAGGATCGCCTTGGCCAGGGTGCCGAAGAGCTTCACCTGAACGGGGCTTTGCTCGACGGATTTGCGGGAGAACGCCTCGTCGAGATCGGTCCAAGAGAAGCGAACCTCGTCGAGCATGCCTGCGGTGAGCTTGGCGAAGGCCCGGCCGAGCACATCGGCATAACGGGTCCCGCCGAACCCGCGCAACGCGTTGCGCGCGAGGAACATCGACGCAAGCTCCTCGGGCGTCGTCTTGAAGACCGGGAAATCCACCACCTCGGCGTCATAACGATACCCGTGCCGCTCGTCGTCGTAGACCAACGGCAGGCGCAGGGCGTCCCGCATGAAGGTGATGTCGCGCTGGATCGTCTTGCGCTCGTAGCCCAACCGCTCTGCCAGCGTCGAACAATTCGGGTACTTGCCCTTGAGGATGGCCGCATGGATCTCGTGGATCCTCGCCATCGGCCGACGGGTCACGCCCTGCCGCTCGTCGAGTTTGGTGGACCGGCCTTGCTTGCGTCGGGTGCTCATGACAGTCGTAGGTTTCCCCGCGCAGAAAGCCACAGGGTGTACCCGATTTAGTCCCACCCTTCGTCGGGCATCAAGCCCGATATTGGCTCAGCCATCCGCCCAACCGGGCCGCGCAGGCGTCGAGCGTCCGCCTCCAGTCGGATGCCGCACCCGCCCCGGCCGTGTCGCTCACCTCCTTGACCAAGGTGACCTCCAGGCCGAATTCGCGGGCGACCATCGCGACCGCGTAGCCCTCCATGTCGACAAGCGACGCACCTGCGGCGGTCAACCGGTCGCGCTCGGGTCCGCCCTCCACAAAGCGGTCGCCGGAAGCCAGCACCAAGCCCTCCGGCCGCAGTTCGATCGGTGGTCCGCCATACGGCGTGCCAGTGAGTCCGCTGATGCCCTGGTGATCGTAATCGTGCTGGATCACACGGGAGACGAGGTGCGTGCCGCGCAGGTTGTCATCCAACGCGCCGGCCGTGCCGAGGTTGATCACCGACGACGGCCGTTGCTTGGCGAGCACCGCGGCGAGCGCCCACGCGGCGCGGATCTTGCCAACACCAGTGACAAGCACCGGCAGGTCCGCCGCATGCAGGTGTCTGGCCTCTTCCTCGAGGGCGACCACCAGCAGCGGGCGGTCGATGGAAATCGTGCGGTGCAGTTTCACGGAGCAGCCTCACCAGTGAGCGTGGCCGGCCGCGCGCCGTCAACTCCAGGCGTCCGCGCCCTGGATGAACTTTTTCGGATTTCCGCATGCGAAAAACCGGCCGTGGTCAGATGACCGACGGCCGGTTCGCCGCACACGGCAGCGGGGCGGGTCAGCGCACCGGAATGGTGTGCGACGCCGCCTTGCCTGCCGCGGTCTTCGGTAGGTGTACGCTGGTCGTGCAGCCGGGGCGAGGTGGAACCCGCCGGCCGCCTTCGGAACTTCCGGGGCGGATCATCCGGGGTTCTCCCGCACCCGGCTGCACCATCCCATGATCCACACGGTGCCGCCATGCGCCGGACGTCCGCATTCGCATCGGAAGAAACATCCCAAAGCAAATCCGCAATCTGCTTCACCGAGGGCCCGCCTTCGTTCTGATATTTGAGGGATGGAGGAATCGCCAATGCCTGGCACATGTCCTCCTGATGAATGCGCAGACAGCTTCCCTCTCGAAACAACCGGTCGTATCGTTGAACCACGATCACCGGATGGCCACCCGGATGGATCACCGAGGAAATCGCCGCCCGCAGACCAAGCCTTTGTGCGAGCTTCAAACAGAAGTGCTCGTTCTCGGAGTATCCGTCGAGGTTTCCGGTGGCGGGCTTGAGGATATGCGTGGTCGGTGTCGATCCTTCGGGCACTCCCCATCGACCACTTTCAGGATCCCGATACCGTGCGGTCTTGGGCTGTGCCCCGGCCAAGCTGAACTGCCCGGTGTCGGCACTGGCTCGGGTGCTGCCGTGATTTTCGACCAACATTCGGATGCGCCCTGCGAGTTCCTCTTCGCTGAGCCACGTCACTCTTTCTGCCGATGGGGTATCTGGCAGGGTATTTTCCCGTTCGACAGGAATCCACTGAATCGCCCCGGCACAATCCTCCCCGACATGCTCAAGGAGTTTGAACGGGTTGCGTGGTGACACGTGAAACCGCTTTGCCCATTGATCCAACACCTGACTGTTGTCTGGTAGGAGTCCGCGCATGAAGGCATCGATGTGGGAATGCGAATGCTCCGCCACGACCAGTGGCATCGAAACGGACAGCGGGAATGCCTCCGAAAACTCCCGCCAGGCCGGCTCATAGCGGAGGGTCAGCCGATCACCGTGCCAAGCCGCCGACCCGACGCCAATAAGATCAACGCGTCTGCCATGGCTTTTCCGAAGGGGTGCCTAAAAGCTCATCCAAATGGATCCGCCCGGATACAGGCATTTCAGGTTTTGAATCCAATTGAACGCCCAGCCCTAGGGCCCGGAGGGTGCGCAGCACCAGACCGATTTCCGCAGTGGGCTTTCCTTTTTCCAATCCAATGATCCACTCCCGCCCCACACCGGCTCGTTCGGCTAAGGTAGACTGACTCAGGCCGAGCCTCTTTCGCTCCGCCCGGACCGCACTCGCCAATTCTCGCATGTTTCGTATCTGCACATCCGCAAGCTGCCAATGTTGGCGAACGCCGACAAGAAGAAAATGAGGCCGATCGGCAACATGGTTGAATGTGGTTCGACGACGACATCTGATCCGGCTCCGAGACAAAACGGTGCCTTTCAACGGGATTCGTAGCGCAGTCTAAGTCGATTTCGCGCTACTCCTGGCCCCCGTGGCCGGGTGCCGGGCATTCGAACTCTGGGCCAGCGGCTACGGCCAGCACGTGGGACACAGACAACGGGGCAGACAAATCGTTGGCTGCCTTTCGCCGCCTGCGCCGGCAACACGGATCTTGTCGATCGTGACGAACTGCCGGGATGCGAATGTCCATCATGCGACAAAGGGATTGATGACGCGAATCCCGGCGTAACTTTGCCCATGGTTCAGGTCTTCGGTATAGACCGTGTGGCAGCCCAACTCCAATGCTGCAGCAATGATCGCGGAATCCCAATAGGACAACCCGTAGCGCTCCTTGATCCGCATCGCCGCCCAAAACAAGGCTTCGGTGATTGCAAGGACTGGATAGGATTCAAGCGACTCCAGAATCCGGATGACCTTCCCATGAGGGAGTTTGAATTTCGCCGTGGCATTGACATAAAACTCCGCCTGCACCTGAACGGACAAGCCGCCGCCCTCCATTGACAGCAATTCCCTGGCCCTAACCCGCTTGCCATGTTCAGCCTTCGCGCTGGATGCCGCATAGAGAAGGATGTTCGTATCGAGAAAGAAGTCAGCGTGCATTGGCTTCGGTGCGGCTGAATCGTTTTCCGGCTTTAATCCCCGGAGCCTGATCCATTGCGGCAAAGAGTTGCTTGGCGCGGTCCTTGGCGTTCACCTGCTCCTCCATGAGCACATGTTCCAATCCCTTGAGCACCAGTGCTCGCAATGTGGTTTGACGTTCGGCAGCAAGCAACTTGGCTTTCCGGACAACGGACTCAGGCAGCTCAACTGTGGTTTTCATTAGCCGTAAATACAGGTTTACGGCAAGACTGTCAAGAGGGCGTTTTGAGCCTGATGCCTGTCCTCCGGAACGAGGATTGACGCGCTCTTCTTTCATTCTTCCCGGAGCGGATTCGGACGAGCACTAGGAATGGAGTGGCTGCCTCCGGGCAGCCATGAATCGCAGCTGCGGCTTTCGAGCCGCAAGTCCACGCGGCGACAAGCCACTTGTCCTTTGGGGTATGGCCGCTCGTCCCTCCCGTGGTGGTTCTTCCGTGGTTCTGCTTTGGGAGAGGAGTAGGAGAGGAGTCGGACAAGCGGGCTTGCTGCACGCCGACGGCCGGAAAGCCGCCATTCCTTACATTTTGTCTGTCCCCATGTAGTGCGCGCTTTGTTCCTTCTTCCCGGAGCGGAGTCGGACGAGCGCCAGACATGGGTTGGCTGCCTCCGGGCAGCCATGAATCGCAGCTGCGGCTTTCGAGCCGCAAGTCCACGCGGCCGTACATTTTGTCTGTCCCCATGTAGTGCCATGTAGTGCAGCCGGGGCCGTGGATTGGGCGGGGATGGGCGGATTTGCATTCGTCGTGGGCCTTCCGGGCGGCTAGTCCTGTGGGCGCATGTCGGCGGGCACGGAGGAATCAGAGGTGAGGCGAGGGGTGGCGGGCCTGCGGCTGGGCGGTCGTCTTGGCGGGTTGTCGCTCGGTCGTCAGGTGTTCGTGCTGGCGCTGTGGCCGCTGCTCGAGCAGGTGATGACCTTCCTCGTCAGCTTCACGGATTTGTTTCTGGC
Organism: Verrucomicrobiota bacterium; assembly: GCA_016871685.1. Taxonomy (GTDB): domain Bacteria; phylum Verrucomicrobiota; class Verrucomicrobiia; order Verrucomicrobiales; family Akkermansiaceae; genus Luteolibacter. The sequence continues at coordinate 28,515 of VHCM01000001.1, read as the reverse complement.
CGGGCGCATCGCCGAGGGGGCAGAGCGTGTCGCGATTCTCGATGCGATGGGCTTGAGCGGCTACGTGGCGTGGTTTTTCAATATCCTGCAGGGTGCGGTGGCCACCGGTGTGTTGGCCTTGGTGTCGCGCGCCACCGGCGGAGGCGATCGCGCGTTGGCGGAGCGCGGGCTCGGTCAGGGGGTGTGGCTCGGTCTGGCCGCCGGCTGCGGATCGATGGTGCTGCTGTTGGCCGGTGTGCCGCTGCTGCTCAGGTGGGTCGGCCTGAGCCCGGCGGCCTGTGTCGAAGCGGAACAATATCTGCGGGTGATGGCGCTTTCCGGCCCGTTCAGCGGAGTGATGCTGGCGATCAATGCGGCGTTGCGTGGTGCGGGCGACACGCGCACGCCCTTTCTTGCGATGATCGTGGTGAATGTGGCCAACGTGTTGCTGAGCTGGGCCTTTGTCTTCGGTCCGGGGCCGCTGGGTGGTCATGGTGTCGCGGGCATCGCGGTTGGCACCGTGGGTGGCTGGATCTGTGGGTTGGCGGCGGTGGTGCTGCTGGTGGGCCGCGGTCCCGAGGCGGTGCTGAGGTGGACCCGTGCCGGCGTGCTGCCGCACCCCGGGACCTTGCGGCGCATCGTGCGCGTGGGTGTGCCGCAATCGGTGGAGATCGGCTGCATGTGGCTGATCCATTCGTACGGACTGCGTGTGATCACCGCGATCGAGGGCGAGGGGTCGCTTGGGTCGCATATCCTGGCGATTCGCATTGAATCGATGAGTTTTCTTCCGGGGTTTGCCATCGGTACGGCCGCGGCGACGCTGGCCGGACAATCCCTTGGTGCCGGATCGCGCGAACTGGCGGTCAAAGCGGTGCGCCTGTGCTGGCTGGCGGCGGTGCTGCTGATGTCGGGCATCGGGCTGTGCTTCGCGACTTGCAACGAATGGTTGATCGGCTTGATGGCTCCGGGAAGCGGCTTGCACATTTCGATGGCCGCGCCGTTGCTGGTCGTCTGTGCGGTCGCCCAGCCGTTCTTCGCGACCTGCATTGTGCTCAAGACCTCGATGCGCGGCGCGGGTGCGACCGGGAGCGTGTTGCGCTGGTCCTTCGGCAGCATGTTCTTCCACCGCGTGATCGTGCTTTCGCTGATGTCCCACTTCGGCACGCCGACATTGGTGTGGGTGTGGATCGTGTTTTCGATCGACCAGATCGTGCAGGCGGCCGTGTTTGCGCGGCTGCATTTCCGCGGTACCTGGCTGGACGCGCGCGTCTGATGATGCGGCTTGGCGTCGCGATTCACTCCTCGACCGGAACGGCGCGCAGTGGGATGTCCGCCTCTTCCTGAATCGGGATCGCGCGCAGCGGCGCGGACGGAGACGACCCGGTTGCCGCGACGACCGGATCGACCGCTGCGGCGCGCGCGGGGTGGATCGGACACAGATCGGTTTCCTCCGGTGCGGTTTCGGCCTGCACCTCATCGGCGAATGCGGTGCCGGCGGCCTCGCATCCCGCGGTGGCGCGTTTACCGGAAAGCCTGCACAGGTTCACCGCAACGCGCCGGTCGCGGCTGTGAAGTTTGCCCGCCTTGTAGCCGAGGCGGTCGGCGGTTTTCATGATCTCGACCCAGACCGGCAGTGAGAGCACCGATCCGAAGCCGCGCTGGATGATCGTCTTCGGATTGTCGAAGCCGACCCAGACCGCGCACGACAGCGATGAGGTGTAGCCGGCGAACCAGGCGTCTTTGAAATCGTTGGTGGTGCCGGTTTTGCCGCCGCAGGATTTGTCGAATCCGAGCCGCGGGATCGACGAAGCGGTTCCGCGCGAGGTGACCTCGGTGAGGATGCGAGACACCGATTGCGCCGATCCGCCGTCGGCGGCGGGGTAGGACATCGGCAATGTCGTGTAGAGCACGTTGCCATCGCGGTCCTTGATTTGCGAGATCAGGTAGGTGCGGAAGCGGATGCCATCGTTGGGAAAGATCGTGTAGGCGCTGGCGACTTCCCATGGGGTGGCTTCCCAGGAACCGAGGAACGACGACGGGTTTTCCGGCATCGGCGTGGAGAATCCGGCCATCATGGCGAGTTGTTTGACATTCGCGATGCCCGCGTGGTTGCCGACGCGCACCGACATCGTGTTGCGCGAGCGGATCAGGCCGTAGGACGCCGGTTCGATACCACCGAAGGTGCCGTCGGAATTCTGCGGCCGCCAGCGTCCGCCGCGCCGGATCTCGCCGGGCTCGATCGGCCCGTCGCTGACGGGCGAGTCGGGCCGCAGTCCGGCATCGAACGCCGAGAGATAGACGAAGGGTTTGAAGATCGAGCCGATCTGGCGTTTGGCGTCCTTGGCGCGGTTGAAGCGCGACTCACCCGCGTCGCGTCCGCCGACCACCGCGAGAATGCCGCCGGTGCGGTTTTCCACGACGACGGCCGCGCCCTGGAGGTAGTCCGGCGCGCCGCGATCCTCCCTGCGCGTCTTGTTCCAGCGTTCGCGGGTGGTGTGGCGGTATCCGGGCATGCGCTCGATTTCCCGCAGCTTCGCGTCGATTGCTTTTTCCGCCGTCTCCTGGACGCGCAGGTCGAGGGTTGTGGTGATCTCGAGTCCGCCCAGCGCGATGTCCTCTTTTTCCAGAATGATTTCGAGATCCCGGCGGATCGCGTCCATGGCGAACGACTCGCGCGCGGCGCGACGCCATTCCGGCCGCACCACGACCGGCTCGCGTTTCGCGGCGTCGGCCTGGTCGCGACTGATCACTCCGGCCGCGGTCATGCGGTCGAGTGTGGTGTCGCGCTCGCGGGTCGCCGCGTCCATCGAGCGGAACGGGTTAAACGAATCGGGTCCGCGGACGATGCCGGCGAGCAGCGCGGATTCGGCGAGGCCGAGTTCGGCGGGATGTTTTTCAAAATAGATGCGCGAGGCTTCGCCGATGCCGCGGATCTGGCGTCCCCAGTTGATCTGGTTGATGTAGGCCTCGAGAATTTCGTCTTTGGCATAGACCGACTCGACGCGAATCGCGATCGCGATTTCGAGAAGCTTGCGGTCGATCTGCCGGACGATGTCGCCGCGCGATTCGCCGCGTTTGAGGCCGAAGACATCGGAGACGAGCTGCTGGCTGATGGTCGATGCTCCCTGGCGTTTGCCGCGCAGGTTCATGATGGCCGCGCGCAGGATGCCGATCGTATCGAACGCGCCGTGCTGGTAGAATCGCTCGTCCTCGCGTGCGAGGATCGCCTTGCGGAAATCTTCGGCGACGTGGCGCAGGGGCACGACCGAACGTTTCTCACCGTGGATGCGGCCGATTTCCGTGCCGGTGCGGTCGAGGACGATCGAGCGTTCGGGCATCGCATGGATGCGTGCGAGGTCGTAGCGGCCCGCGCGCAGGCCGTAGACAAGGTAGAGCACGCCGAACAGATAGAGCGCGGCGACGAGCGGGTAGCCGATCATCCACAGCATGAATCGCGTGACGCCGGCGAAGGAGCGGGTGAGGAATCCGAAGACCAGGAACGGCCAGAAGAGCAGCATCGTTCCCAAGCCTCGGGATCGACGCTGTGTTGGTTCCGGGTGTTGTGGGCGGCGCTTGGGCATCGGCCGTCGGCAGGCTAACGCATCCGTCACGCCGCGCCATCCCCGAATGCGGGCCGATGGCACCCGCGCACGGGGTCAGCTTGCGGAGTCGGGCACGTCGATCGAGGCGTACTCGCCGTCCTTGCGCCGGTAGACGATCGTCAGGCATCCGCGCCGCGCGCTGCGGTAGAGGACGAACGGGCGGTCCGAGAGTTCCAGTTCCATGATCGCGTCCTCCTTGAACATCGTGCGCACCGCATACTTGTCGGCATGGATGATGTAGGGTACGGGGTCGGTGACGGATTCTTCGGGATGGTCGAGGGCCTCCTCGTTGAACCAGCTTTCCTGCAGGTGGCGGATCGATTCGTTGCGGTGCGGTCGGTTTTTCTTGAGCAGGCGGGTCTTGTGCTTGCGCATGCGGCGCGCGATCTTTTCGACGGTTTCGTCGATCGCGGCGTACATGTCCTTGCCCTCGGTGTGGGCCTCAATGGTGATGTGGTTGGCGCAGAACAGCAGGATCTCGGCGATGTGGCGGTTTTTCTGCACGTCGAGGATCACCTTGGCCTCGATGATGCGCGGATAATCGAGATGCAATCCCTCGATTTTCCTGCGGGCGTGGTCGCGCAGCGCATCGGTGACGTGCTCGTGACGCATGGTGATGGTGATCGGCGGGTTGACGTTGGCGGTCTGCATGGATCGGGCTCCTTCCTGGGGTTCGGTTCTGGTGTTCCTGGATTACCGGGGGCGGGATCATCCCGCTTCAGCATTCTATCCCGGATCATGGACCCGGTTGGTTCGGATTGCCACTCGAAAAGTGCGTGAAATGTCGTACATGCGTTGGCTGCCTGCGGGTGCTCGGGAAAGCGTGCTTCGGCGGATGGCAGATGAATCCTCTTGCGGACCGTCACGGTCCCTCTCCGCCCACCTCCCGGATCTCCGTTTTATTCCGGCTTGGTCAACTCCTCGAATGACGGGCCGCTGTTGTTATCCGGTTTCGGTGCGATTTTCGCATTCTGGTAGAGTTCCCAGAAATGATCGGTCGGCGCGCTCATCGTGCCGCCGAGTTTGAGCGAGACCCAGCGGAATCCATCCTCGCTGGGCCCGAAGAGGCACTCGAAGTGCGGTGAGTTGGCGGTTGCCAACACGGATTCGGGTAGGCCTACCTCGAGTTCGCCCGACAAGCGGCGCTGGTTGCGTTGGAATTCGAGTTGTCCGCGAATCGCCATTCGCGAGCGTTCCTTGAGATCAAGGTCGCGCAGGGACACCCCCGCGGCAGTGCACTCCAGCGTGCCGCCGACTTCTTCGAGGAACGCGGGAACCTGGTACCACTCGTCCTGGAGGATGCTCGAAATCGTGCCAAGGAAAGGAAGACCGACGACTTCGAATGTGCCGCCCGCGGGTTGATTGAAATGGATGGTGAACGCCCCCTGGATGGTTTCGGAATGCTTGAACGACAGCGTGCTCGGTTTTTCCAAACCAACGGTGTTGATCCGGTTCGGGAACAACTGGCCGAGCTCCGGTCCGCCGAGGCCCGACATCAGGAACGACTGGGTCTCGACGTTCAGACGATGCCAGCCCTCCTCATCCTGCCCGGCGGGTCCGTCGGCATCGCTCAGTTTGAGTTCACCGACGTTGTCGGTTTCGTGCAACAGGCGCATGCTGATGATGCGCAGTCGGTCGTTGGTCCACTCCATGAGCGCGCGGTTGAGGCGCAGCTTCGGGATGGATTTCCCCGGCATGCCGAAGCTGCCGCGCGTGAGCATGATCTGGAACGGGCGGGCGTCGGTGCGGGGCAGCAGGCTGACCTCGGTGCCGTCGAGCCAAAGCGACGGCGCGGTCGGCTCGCCGTAGACGATCCTCAGCTTGTTGATCGTGTTGCGCTCGAAGGCGATGACGCCCGGCACGAGTGAATCACTTTCGAATCTCGCGGAGGTGCCGGCGACGGGCTCGCGCAGGTTGAGCACTCCGTCCTGAGCCTTGAGTTCCTCGCCGATCAGGGACTTGCTGAGCAGCGTGCCGATCGACACGTCGGCCTGGATGCCGCGGATGTTCATCTGCCGCAGCCGGGAGCCTTCCGGCCACTCGAGTTTGAGCAATTGGGCGCTGGCCGCAACGGGATTGACGCGGAACTGCGTGATCTCGGCTTTCGCGCCGGTCGTTCGGGTGATGATGCCGGTGAGCCGGTCGAGATAAGCCTTGCTGTTGCTGTAGAGCAGCGCGCCGCCGCCGCCGATCATCAAGGCCAACAGGACGAGCACCGCGGTGGTCACCTGGATCATGCGTGCCCTGCGCCGACGGCGGATCGCGTCACGATGCGGTTGCTGTGAGCGGCGCTTGCGCTTGCGCACGCGGACCACCTGGCTGCCGTCGTCGCGGGTCAACAGCTCGCGCTCGGGATGCCCGCCGCTCTGTGATGGCTGGTGCTTCAGCCGCTCCATCATCTCGTCGATGGAGTATCTGTCGGGCTGATGATCAGAGGGTGGCATGGGATTCCGGAGGAAGGCGGTTTGCGGTCGTCAGCGGTCGCGATACGGCCTGCCGGTGGGATCGAGCAGCTCCACCTGCACCAGGAACACCAATGCGGAAGTCACCGGGTTTTTTGCCTTGGAGCGGAACAGCCGGCCCATCAGCGGAACATCCCCGAGCACCGGCACCTTGTCCTCCGTGTTCTGGATGCTGTCGGTCATCAGCCCGCCGATCGCGATGGTCGCTCCGTCGGCGATGGTCACCTGGGTGTTGGCGCGCCGCGAGCTGAAGACCGGCATGAGGATGGCATTCTCGGTGATCGGCACGGAGATCGTCCTGCCGAGCGCGTCGGTCGTGGTGGTGTTGATCGGGCTGCCGTAGTTCACAAACCCGTCGAATTCGATGAACGACGGATTGATGGTGACGTCGATCGTCCGCTTCGACGAATCGACCACGGGGAGCACCTCGAGGGTGATGCCGGTGTTCTTGGTTTCGAAGGCGGTGGGCGTTGCGGGGGTGACGGGGAACGCGCCGCTGGTCGAGCCGACGCTGTTGGGCAGTTCGGGCGGTTCGTATTCCGTCGGGTAGATGAACTCGCGGATGATCTCGATGGTCGATGCCTGACCGTTGCGGGTGACGGTGGACGGCTGGGCCATGATGTCGATGCCCTTCTTCTGATCGAGTCCGCGCAGGATCATTTGCGCTTCGCCGTCGCTGAATAATCCGGTGAGGGCGAGCACGCCCGGAGCGACCGAGCTTTGCTGACGCCCGCTCTGGCTGGCGATGAGCGAGTCGATGGAATCGCCCGTCGATGCGCCGTCGCCGGAGCGCAGTCCGCCGGTGACGATGTTGGACACCTGTTGTCCCGGGTCGGTGGGGATGCCGGGGATTGAAGTCGATCCGACGGGGTTGATGAAATCGGCGTTGGTTCTGGCGAGGCCGTTGCCGATGGTGCCGCCGGCGGCGAAGAGATGGTTGGCGCTGAGTCCGAACGGCGAGACCAGCCAGTCGAAGCCGAGTTCCTCGAGGTTGTGTTGCTCCGTGCGGATCAATTTCACCCGCACGGCGACCATGACCGGCTCGGTTTGCGACACGGTGTCGATCATCTGCGCGATGATTTCCTGGTTTGCCTCGGTGTTGGTGATGCGCAGCGTGTTGGTGGAAGGATTGTAGCTCGCGCCGGCTCCGTCGGGGAATGCCACGCCCTGGGCTTCCAGGACTTCGCGGGCGGTGAGGCGCTTGGCCAGCAGTCCGGTCTGTGCCGACGACTCGGCAAATGGATCGGCGGAAGCGCTGCCGGCTTCGGATGTCGCGCCCAGTGATGTCAGGAAATCCGGCGGCACGCGGTACGTGCGTGTGACCAGCGCGTCCGAAACCGATCCTGCCGCAGTGAAGATCACCGCGAATCCGTCGCTGCGGAAATCGGTGCGCGTCATGTCGGCGATGATGCGCAGCACCTGCCGCAGCGGGACATTCGTGAGTTGCAGGTCGAAGCGCGCGGCCCGGATGCGCCGCGCGGCCTCCTCGCCCCCGGCGGCGAGATTGATGTTGAAATTGACGCCCTCTCCGCCGGTGAGGTCGCGCGTCACGGCGCGCAGGTAATCGATTGCTTCCTCGAGATTCGCTTGGTCGAGCGCCACTCTTGGAATCACCAGTTGGTCGAGCCGCGCGGCAAGCGTCACGGATTCATCGGCGGTTGCCGGTGTGTCATCGAGGCCCGTCACGGCGACATCACCGACGGGTGGTGTCTGGCTTTCCCAGGCGGCATCGACCTGCGCCAACATCTCGGCGCGGGTGTGGTCGTGGGCTGCCGCACGATGACCGCTTTTCGCCGCTGCGTTGCGTTCCATGCCGCGCCTTGCGGCGTGGTTGGTGGGATCGATGCGCAACACTTCTTCGAAAAACGCATCCGATTTGTCGTAATCACCGAGCTGATGGGCGCCGTCGGCTTGATAGAGCAGGCGGCGGACCTCGTCGATGTCGCGCGCATGATCGGCGCTCGACGCCGGATTGTTGCGGATCGGATCGTCGAGGTCGTCGAGCATGCGCTTGATCGACGGGTGATCCGGGGCGAGCGCCACCGCCTGATCGAGTGCAAGCCGCGCTGCAGCGGGGTCGCCGCCCTGTGCACGTTTGCGAGCATGCTGCACCGACGCCTGCACCAACCGCTCGATGGCCGCTTCGCGATGGGATTCAAAACCGCTCGCATTCGTGAGCGCCTCCACCGCTCCGCGATACGCATGTGCCGCGTCGTCGAATCGATCCGCCCGATAGGCCGCATCGCCGCGCTCCAGGAAGAGTCGCGCTTCATCGACCACGATGGCCGCATCCGCATTGGCCACAGCCGGATTCGGCGCTGTGCTGGGTCCCGCGTGGGTGCTTCCCACGGCCAGCGCGAGTGTAGTCCATGTGGTCACAGCCCACCTGCCTGCGATGTTTCCTCTGAAGATCTCCATGGTCCGCGGCTCTGCCGAACCTCACCGTAGCGGCCTAGCCCCGGCTAGGTAAGTGCAAAATCCGGAAAATCCTTACCACCGCCGCGTTCGGAACCACTGTGGAAATTCCAGCTGGACTTCCATTTGCGGCCGGGCCGGGCGTGCGGGCCAAACTGCTCGCAGGCGTCGCGAAAGCATCGGGCGCACCCGGTGGAGCAAGCAGCGGAGGGTGGGGCGGGTGAGGCGCATGAGAAATTTGTTCTCATGAACACTTTGTCGGGTCAAGCGGGAAATCGAAAAAAAGATGGTCCGGGATGGCCCGGTTTGCGGTTGCCTTGGATTGAATTCGGCGGAGTTCTGGCAACGATTTCCGTGACCGGTTCATCCGGTGAACGCCACCGCGGGCACGCCGCGGACGCCGAGGCCGCGGACGACCAGCAATCGTCCGGCGTGCTCCTCCCGGGCGGTTTTGTGGATGCCGGTGGTGACGTAGAGGTCGGTCAGGTCGGGTCCGCCGAAGGTACAGGCGGTGGTTTCGAGACAGGGGAGGGCGATGCGGTGCAGTTCGTTGCCGTTGAGCGGATCGAAGCACGACACGCAGCCGCCGTGGCAGAAGGCGATCCACAGCCGACCATCGGCATCGACGGTCATGCCGTCGGGTGATGCGTCGATGTGTGCGGTGGAAAACGCAGTGCGCGGGTGGCGCAGCGAGCCATCGGCCGGATCGTAATCGAAGGCGAGCACCTCGCGTCGCGGGGTGTCGATGTAGTGGCAGGTGCGGCTGTCGGCCGACCAGACGATGCCGTTGGAGGTGGTCACCGGTCCGAAGGCGTCGTGCACCGAGAGATCCGGGTCGAGCCGGTAGAGCCGTGCCGCACCGGGCTTGCGCGTGAGACTCATCGTGCCCGCGAAGAATCGTCCGTCGGGCGAACACTTGCCGTCGTTGAACCGGTTGCCATCGATGCCGGCCTCGGGGTCGGCCACCGGAGAGAGAGCGCCGCTTTCCTCGTCGAGGAAGAAGATCCCGCGATCACCGGCGACGACGAGGCCACCGCGGGTGCGTGGCACGACCGTGCCGACACGCTGGCCGACATCCCAGGACCGGTGCGTGTCGTGCTCCGGATCGTAGCGGTGCACGGCGCGACCCTCGATGTCGACAAAGTAGAGCGCGTCACGCCACCAGAGCGGGCCTTCGCCCCATTGGCAGTGCGACGATCCTGCGAGCTCGATGCGGACCATGGCTGCATGCTGATGATTTTCCGCACGGACGTCATTCCAATTGTGCGGAGGGTGGTCGGTCGACGCGGCTTGACACGCGGATGTCGGCCGTGCGTGTTCTCAAGTGGTGATGGATGACGAAGGGATCCTGTATGTGGCCACGGGTGCCACGGCGTTGGACGAGGCGGTGGCCAGCGCGCGGGCCGGCAGACCTCATGCGGGCGGTCGTCCGATCGCGGTGTGCACCGATCTCGTCGGCGAAGCGGAACGCGCGGGTGTGTTCGACCGCATGGTGCCGCATCCGTGTCCGGTGCGCGGCTATCGTGACAAGATCCCGCCGCTGGTCGACCTGCCGTTTTCCGTCACGCTGTATCTCGATGCGGACGCACGGCTCGTTTCCGCTTGCGACGGGATGTTCCGCATGCTCGAGACTTACGATTTTGCGGCCGCGCACGCACCGGTCAGGAAACCGGAGGGATGGAACGATCCCGCCGTGCCCGATGCGTTTCCCGAATTCAACTCGGGCGTGATCCTGTTGAAGCGCTCGCCGCTGCAACGGGCCTGCATCGAGCTTTGGCTGCGACGCTACGATCAGGTCGGCCAAGACTGGGACCAGGCTGCGCTGCGATCGGCCGTGTGGGAGGCGGCGACAGGCGGACTGCGCGCGGGCGTACTGCCTCCCGAGGCGAATCTTCGCACCACCAAGCCGTGGATCGCGGGCAAGGGAATGCGTGTGATCATCGTGCATGGCCGGATCCCCGAGGCCGAGCGCGATGGATTGCTTTCGTATCTCAACGACGATTGCGAGCGGTTCCGCAGCTCGGACGAGTGGCGTCGCCTTCGTCCGGAAACGAGGATTCTGCCGAATGAGGGCGGGTCGCAGGCGATGCGCGCGCGATCGCCCGGGGTCGGCGGACTGCGAGATCTCGCGCAGCGACAGTCGGCGGCGTTGCCCGAGCGCCTGCGCGATGTCGATGCGCGCTGGCCGGACGCCGATGACGAACCGCTGCCTTGTGAAGATCCGGTGTTCGTCCTTTCCGCGGGATGGCGTTCGGGTTCCACCTTGCTGCAGCGCATGATCCTCACCGATGGGCGCGCGCTCATCTGGGGCGAACCGTTCGCGCATGCGGCCCCGGTCCAGCACCTCAGCGCGATGTGGCGGGCGTTCACGGCTGAGTGGCCCAACCTCCGTCACGTCACACCGCCTGCGGATGCCGCGCTGCATGATTCGTGGGTCGCCAACCTGTCGCCTCAGGTGCGCGACTTGCGTGCGGGTCACCGACGGTTCTTCGATCGCGTCTTCGGCGATCCTGCACGGCGCATGGGACGCGACACCTGGGGCATCAAGGAAGTGAGATGGGACACGCAGCACGCGGTCTGGCTGCGCTGGTTGTTTCCAAAGGCGAGGTTTCTGTTTCTGGTCCGCGATCCCCGCGACGCCTACGCCAGCTATCGGCCGCGCGGACCCTGGTTCTTCCGTTGGCCGGACCTGCCGGTGCGCGGTGCCACGGCATTCGCGGGCGTTTGGTCGCACCTCGCCGGTGACTTCCACCGCCATCATCGCGAAGTCGGCGGACTGCTCTTGCGCTACGAGGATCTGGAGCGCGAGACCAGCCGCATCCGCGAGCATCTCGGATTGCAGGTGGCCGCGCCTTCCGCACTCGTGCGCGAGCCGGGCCATGCGGTGGTCAGGCATGGCGCACGCATCGGCCTCATCGAGCGCATGCGGCTCCTGCGTCACACCGCGGTCGTGCGTCGATGGTACGATTATTGAGCCGCCCGTTTCCCATGACTGCGCCTTGCTCCATTCCCGTGTTGTGGATCAACCTTCGTCGCTGTGTGCAGCGGCGTCGCCGCATGGAATGGGCGCTCGCATCCGGCGGCTGGATTCACCAACGTGTCGAGGCGATCGATGCACGTGATCCGGCATTCCGGTTTCTCGCCGTTCCCGATCCGTTCCGTCGCGGTACTTGGTTTCCCGGTGTGCGCCGACTGGAGGAACGCCATCCGCTGCGGCGCACGACACGCTCCGAACTCGCATGCTCGGCAAGCTGGCGGCTCGCGTTGTGGATGGCGGCCGACGCCATGGAGCGGCACGGCATCGAGCAAGTGCTGATGCTCGAGGACGATGCCGGTGCCTGCATGGCCGCTCCGCACACCTGGCCGTTCGTCCTCGACGAAGTGGTCGCCGCCGCCGATCGGGAGTCGACGCGCTGCGGGATTCCATGGACGTTGATCCAGCTCGCCCCGACACACGCCGGAGTGAGGCGGCAGTTGCATCAGCAATGGAAAACCTACGGCTCCAGCGCGCTGCTGCCCCACAAGGAGGAAATCCGATCGCACGGCAATTCCGCGGTGCTGGTGCACCGTCGCGCGCTGACGCATCTCGCGTTTTCCCGAGCGCCCGATCCGTCCGCACGCCTCCAGTGGCTGCGCCACCCGTGGCCTGTGCGTCCGGTCGCCGACAAGTGGATCTACGCGCTGATGCCGGCCCGCAGTGTCCGCGTGCTTGCGTTTCCATTGTTCTGTCCCGATGCCAGCGGATCACAGCTCCACCCCGCCGATGTTGCGCAATTCCATCATCCTTCGCGCACCGCCACGCTCGACCTCTGGCGCAACGACGGACTCGATGCGCTCCTCGACGCCCAAGGACGATGGGACGCGATCGGCGAATCCGATGAACCCGCAGGCAAACCGCAATGATGAGCATTGGCGAACAAACGGCAACCTGGTGTCGCGAAGCGGTGGCCCGCGCGCTCGACCTTGTCTATCCTGCCGAATGCGCGCTCTGTCGCGTGCCGTTGGATCACGGATGCGCGCTATGCGGTGAATGCGCCGCCGACCTCCCTTCACTGCGCGAGCCGTTTTGTCCGACCTGTGGATTGGCCTTTGATGGTGCGGTCGATCGTGCGATCGATTGCCCGAATTGCGCGAAGTCATCGTTGCGCTTCGAGTTCGCCCGACCGGCGATGACGCGCGACCCGAGGACGCTTGATCTCATCCACCGGCTGAAATACGGAAGGGAAATCCACCTCGCCGATCCGCTGGCGGGACTTGCCATGCGTGCATTCGATGACCCTCGTCTTGCCCGTGCCTTGGAGTTGCGCTGGCCGTTGGTTCCGGTGCCGCTGCATCGCTCAAAGCTGCGCCAGCGTCATTTCAACCAGGCTGCGGAAATCGCACGCGGGCTCTCCAAACGCACCGGGCTGCCGCTGATCGCCGCTCTCGCACGCACGAGGCGCACCGACACCCAGACCATGCTCGGACGCGGCGCGCGGATGACCAACCTCAAAGGAGCCTTCGACCTGACGCGATCCGGTCGGCGCGGATTGGAGACGGCTCGGGACGGCGCCATACTCATCGACGACGTGCTCACCACTGGATCCACCCTCGACGAATGTGCCAAAGTCCTGCGCAAGGCAGGCGTTCGCACGGTCGTTGCCTTGACCGTGATGCGCGGCTGAGTCGCCCGTGCAGCATGGCAATGCATGAAGCGGCCGGGGGATCCGCAATCCGGTCCAACCGACTTTGTGGATGGGCCCGCGGTTCAGTCCGGATGTTGCGTTGCGGGGAGTGCCTCGATTGGAGGGCTCTCAATCTGCAATCGTCCTGCGCGACGGCGCAGATGTGTACCGCCCGGCAAGTTCGTTGCCGCGGCTGTCGCGGGGTCGAGCAGGGCGAGTGCGCGATCGAGCAGGGCGCGGTCGATGCCGGTGATGCCATGGTTCGTCAGGAAATCATGCAGCGCGCGTCGTTGCAGCGGCACGGGCAGCGTGCGCAGCGCGGGAATATGGATGCGGCCGGCTGGATCGAGCACGCGTGCCGCAGTGACGAGATCGCGTTCCATCGCGTCGATCTCTGCCATGTCGTCGGCCGCACGCACGAGTGCGGCGACGGGATCGCGTCCGGTGATGCGCGCGAGCAGCGGCAGCGCTTCGTGGCGCATCCGGTTGCGCACACCGATGGCCTCGGCATTGGTGGCGTCCTCGCGCCACGTCAGTTTTCGTTCACGCAGCCACGCCACGAGGTCGGCGTGCCGCACATGCAGCAACGGGCGGATCACCTGCATCCCGATGCCGTCCATCGTCATCACGTGCCCGGACTTCATGCCGCGGGGTCCGCGCGATCCGCGCAGCAGGTTCCACAGCACGGTTTCCGCTTGGTCGTCGGCATGATGGGCGAGCATCAGGCGGCGGCAGCGATGCCTGCGGGCGCACGAAGCGAAGAACGCGTGACGTGCCATCCGCGCCGCGGTTTCGAGCGAAGTGCCCGAGTTTTTCATGAGTCGGCGCACGTCCGCGCCGCCGGATTCACACGGCAGGCCGAGCTTCGCCGCGGTGCGTTCCACAAAGCGTTGGTCTGCCGACGAGGCCGCGCCGCGCAGCCGGTGGTTGAGGTGGCAGACCACGAGGTTGCGCCACCCGGCATCGATGAGCAAGTGGAGCAGTGCGGTGGAATCCGCACCGCCGGAGACGCCCACGAGATGGCGCGCGCGCCGCGATGCGGCGTGAAGCCGGAGGAAATCCTGCGAGCTCATTCATGCCGATGATGCACTTCCGCCACCGTCGCGCAATCTCCTTGCCCGCGCGGGTGCCCCGGCTCTTGATCGCGCGCATGGAAAATCCGTTGTTCCACCCGTTGCAACTCGGCCCGCTCACGCTGCCCAACCGCATCATCATGGCTCCCCTCACGCGCTGCCGCGCCTCGGCCGACCGCGTGCCGAACGATCTCATGGCGCGGCACTACGCCGCACGCGCCGCTTTCGGGCTGATCTTGTCCGAGGCCACCTCGGTGTCGCCGATGGGGGTGGGCTACGCCGACACGCCCGGCATCTGGTCGGCCGCGCAGGTCGAGGGATGGAAACGGGTCACCCGCGCCGTCCACGACGCGGGCGGACGCATCTTCCTCCAACTCTGGCACGTCGGCCGGATTTCCGATCCGATGTTTCTCGACGGCGCGCTGCCGGTGTCCTCGAGCGCGGTCGCCGCGCCGGGCCACGTCAGCCGTGTGCGGCCCAAGAAGGCGTTCGTCACGCCGCGCGCGCTGGAAACCGCGGAGATCGCAGGCGTGGTCGAAGACTACCGGCGGGGCGCCTCGAATGCGGTCGACGCCGGCTTCGACGGTGTCGAGATCCACGGGGCCAATGGCTATCTGATCGACCAGTTCCTGCAGGACGGCTGCAACCACCGCGACGATGGATACGGCGGATCGATTGAAAACCGCGCGCGGTTCATGATGGAGGTGGCCGATGCGGTGATCTCCGTGTGGGGGGCGGACCGCGTGGGCATGCATCTTGCGCCGCGTTGCGACGCGCACGGCATGGGTGATTGCGATCCGGCCGCGCTCTTCGATCACGTCGCGCGCGAACTTGGTCGCCGCCGGTTGGCCTTCCTCTGTGCGCGCGAGTCGCACGACCGGCCCGCGCTGGGTCCGGCGATCCGCCGCACCTTCGGCGGTGTCTTCATCGCCAACGAGGGATTCACCGCCGCCACCGCGCGCGAGGTGATCCACAACGGCGATGCCGACGCGGTCGCGTTCGGCAAGTCCGCGATCGCCAATGCTGATCTGGTCGCGCGGATCCGCGGGGATCTGCCATGGAACGAGCCAGACATCGGCACGTTCTACGACGGCGGCGCCAAGGGCTATGTCGATTGATCAGGAAACCGCGATCAGCAACCCGCGGCATTCCCGGTCGTCGTTCGCGCAGTCCGCATGAAAAGAAGCGGCCGGATGCCACTGTCGTGACACCCGGCCGATCGGATTCGCACTCGCGAGCGCTTATTGCTGGCCCGGCGTCCACTCCTCGGACGCGGCTGCGGCGAGGTTGAACGCTTGTTCGAGGCCGACCATCTCGCTCGACGGTCGCAGGCTTTCGAAGCTCGCGCTCTCCTTCTTGAGCTGCTCTTCCGAGTAGCCCACCGCCTTG
Source organism: Verrucomicrobiota bacterium (assembly GCA_016871685.1). Lineage (GTDB taxonomy): Bacteria > Verrucomicrobiota > Verrucomicrobiia > Verrucomicrobiales > Akkermansiaceae > Luteolibacter. The sequence continues at coordinate 12,931 of VHCM01000001.1, read as the reverse complement.
ATCGACAGACCGATGCGGCGTTCGAGTTTGTCCACCTTGATCACGCGGGCCTCCACCGGGTCGCCCACCTTGATCACGTCCTTGACCTTCTGGACATGGTCCTCGCTGAGTTGCGAGATGTGGATCAGGCCGTCGATGTCGCCGTCCAGGCTGACGAACGCGCCGAAGGTCGCGATCTTCGCCACGGTGCCCTTGACGAGGTCGCCCACCTTGAAGCGGTTGTCGATGATGCTCCAGGGATCCTCCTCGAGCTGTTTCATGCCGAGTGAGACGCGTTGGTTGGCCTTGTCGATCGCGAGCACGACCGCTTCGACCTGGTCGCCCTTCTTGAGCACTTCCGACGGATGGTTGATCTTGCGGGTCCACGACATGTCGGAGACGTGGATCATGCCGTCGATGCCCTCCTCGAGTTCGACGAAGGCACCATAGGCGGTGAGGTTGCGCACCGGGCCCTTCATCGTCGCGCCCACCGGATAGCGCAGCTCGATCTCGTCCCACGGATTCGACTCGAGCTGGCGCACGCCCAGCGAGATTTTCTGCTCGTCGATGCTGATGCCCAGCACCACCGCCTGGATCTCCTGGCCGATTTCGAGCACGTCGCTCGGGCGCGTGATGCGCTTGACCCATGACAGTTCGGAGACGTGGACGAGGCCTTCGACGCCGCGCTCGAGTTCGACGAACGCGCCGTAGGGCAGCAGCTTGGTGACGCGGCCCTTGACCTGCTGGCCGATCGGGTACTTGCGCTCGATGTCCTCCCACGGGTTGTCCGACATCTGCTTGAGGCCCAGCGAGACGCGTTCCTTGTCGCGGTCGACGTCGAGAATGACCACCTCCACCGACTGGCCGATGTGGAGAAGTTCGGAAGGATGGTTGATGCGGCCCCACGACATGTCGGTGATGTGGAGCAGGCCGTCCATGCCCTGCAGGTCGACGAACGCGCCGAAGTCGGTGAGGTTCTTGACCGCGCCGACGACCTTGTCGCCGATCTTGACGCTCTTGAGGAACTGTTGGCGAAGCTCGGAGCGCTCGGCCTCGATCACCTCGCGGCGGGAGAGCACGATGTTCTTGCGCTCGTCGTTGACCTTGACGATCTTGAATTCAAAGACCTTGCCGAGGTATTCGTTGAGATCCTTCGGAGGAATGATGTCGACCTGCGATCCGGGCAGGAATGCCTCGACGCCGACGTTGACGGTGAGTCCGCCCTTGACGACTCCCTTGACCTTGCCGCGGACGAGTCCGCCGTCTTGGAAGACCTTGACGATCTTCTCCCAGTTCTGTTTGTGGGCGGCCTTCTCCTTCGAGAGGACCACCATGCCCTCCTCGTTTTCGAGTTTCTCGAGGAGCACTTCGATTTCGTAGCCGATTTCGATTTCGTCGTCCTCGAATTCGTTGGCGGGAATGGCGCCTTCGGACTTGTATCCGATGTCGACGAGCACGACCTGTGGTCGGATCTCGAGGATGGTGCCTTTGACGATCGATCCTTCGCGGAATTCGCGGAATCGGGAATCGATCAGGTCGTTCAGTTCGGTATTGGCGGGTTCGGCGGTTGCGGAACTCATGCGGGTGTCGGGGTTGGGGGTTGGTTGTGGGTTCGTTTTCCTTCCGGCGTCGCCCCGTGGTGGATCCCGCAGGCACCGGGGCTCCAACCGCCGGCGGGAAAAGAAAAACGGACGGAAATTCTAGGTTCCGCAACCCGGGTGGCAAGGCCAAAGCGGCGAATGGTCCGCAATTTCGTCGGCATCTCCGAGAATCGCGCCCGGCGGCCGGTCCGGCACGGGTTTCCCCGGTGCTTGCCGGGATCGTGACCGGCGTGTTAGGCAGCGATCGCGCGGAGGACTTCCGCGCCCAGCGCCGATGAGCCACCGCACCTCCCCGTCCGACATCGAAGGCATGCCGCCGGGCGTGCCGCACATCATCGGCAACGAGGCGGCCGAGCGGTTTTCGTTCTACGGGATGAAGGCGGTGCTGGCCGTCTTCATGGTGAACTACCTGCACTTGATGGATGGTCACGGGGCGGCGGGCATGAGCGAGGCCGACGCGACCGCGCGGGTCCATCTCTTCAATGGTGCCGTCTATCTCACCCCGTTGCTCGGCGCGCTGCTCGCCGACATTTTCATCGGCAAGTACCGGACGATCATCCTGTTGTCGCTGGTGTATTGCGCGGGTCACGCCGCGCTCGCCTGCATGGGGCTCTTCGGCGACTCGCCGTGGTGGCTCGCGGCGGGCCTGGGCCTGATCGCGCTCGGATCGGGAGGGATCAAACCCTGCGTCTCGGCACATGTGGGCGACCAGTTCGGCGTGCGCAACGCCCATCTGCTGCCGCGGATTTTCAATTGGTTCTACTTCTCGATCAACATCGGTGCCTTTCTCTCGATGCTGCTCACGCCTTGGCTGCTCGAGTGGTACGGTCCGCACTGGGCCTTTGGTGTGCCCGGGGTACTCATGGCGCTGGCCACCCTGGTGTTCTGGATGGGGCGTCGGCGCTTCGTGCATGTGCCGCCCGCCGGCCGGGGGTTTTTGCGCGAGGTGTTCAGCGGCGAAGGCGTGCGTGCGATGCTCAAGCTGCTGCCGCTTTATCTCTTCGTCGCGATGTTCTGGGCGTTGTTCGATCAGACCGGATCCACCTGGGTCTTCCAATCGCAGGACATGGACCGGCGGTTTCTCGGTTTCGAGTGGCTGCCCGCGCAGATCCAGTCGCTCAACTCGGTGTTTGTCCTCACTTTCATTCCGCTCTTCGCCTACGTGGCTTATCCGCTCGGCGACCGCGTCTGGAAACTCACCCCGCTGCGCAAGGTCGGGCTCGGCCTCTTCCTGATGACCGCGTCCTTCATCGTGGTCGCGCAAATCCAGGAGTGGATCGACGCCGGTCAGCGCCCGAGCATCGGCTGGCAGATCCTCGCTTACGCACTGCTCACCATGGCAGAGGTGATGGTGGCCATCGTCTCGCTCGAGTACGCTTACACGCAGGCGCCCAAAACCATGAAGTCGCTGCTGATGTGCTTCTATCTCGCGGCGGTATCGGTCGGAAACTTCTTCGTTGCCGGGGTCAACCGCGTCATCCAGATCCCGGATGCGGCGGCCGCGCAGCTCGCGCAGGCCACCGCGGCTTTGCCGGACGATTGGCGCAAGGCGCCGCGTACCGTTGTCCTTCCCGGATACGACGGAGCCACCGGCACGCAGGACGATCTGGTGCAGAGGCTCGAGGATGGACTGCCGGTGTCACTCGAGATTCCCGGGATGGAAATCTTCGCCATGGCGGCCTCGCGCATCGAAGAGCATGCGATTGCCAACCGCGGCGCGTTTCCGAAGGAGGACGAAGTCGCGCCGATGATCGCCGGGCTGCGTGATCCCTGGGGCTCGCCGTTGCGGTACAGCATCCTCAATTCATCGCGGGTGCGACTCGTCAGCGACGGACCCGACCGCAAGACAGGCACGCGGTGGGACACCGGCCTCATCATCGAGGCTCCCGCGCCTGCGCACGCGAGGGAGCCGTTCTGGGCCGACGCACTGCATCCGTCTGAAACCTGGCTGGAACGCCGTGAACGGGAACTTGGGATCATGAAGACCGCGGTCGATCCGTTGGCGCCCGCCGGATTCCAACGCTCGGCGTTTTCCGGCGGACAATCACGCCTTGAGGGAGCCGCGTATTTCCGGTTCTTCATCTGGCTGATGCTGGGCACCGCGCTTGCCTTCATCCCATACGCGCTGCTGTACCGGCCGAAAACCTACCTGCAGGACTGATGCGGATGAACGCGATTTCCGTCTGCGATTTCCGTCGGAAATCGCTTGGCATGCCGTGCGGGTTTTCTAACATCCGTTGAAAGGAGAATGTTCCACTGAAAAGGAAGTTTCCATTGGATTGAACAAGCCGACCCGCCATGCAAAGCCACTTGTATCTCTCGCTTATTCCCGAAGCGCTGGTGCTCTCGCAACTTCCCCCTGCTAAATTCGGCTCCTACATGGCCACCGGGTCGAAGCGCCAGATCGAAGGACCCGCGGTGTTCATCGAAATCGACCAGTCCGCCGATCTCTCGGCATTCCGAATGGACGAGGCCTATGCGCGCTGCAAGACGCACCGCGACGGGTCGCCGCGCCGCTCGGTGTATGTCGCCGTCTTCAACGTCTTGCCGCGTCTGCCGCTCGCGGCGCTCGGCCGCGCGTACCTGACCACGCCGGCCGGGATCACGCTCGCGCTCGACGAGGCGCCAGCGCCGTCGCTCGCCCAGGACCGCTACCACCTCTATCAGGAACTTGGCCCCGTCTATCCGCGTGTGGCCAGCAGTCTCGAACCGCGTGAGTTCTGCACTTGCGTCACGTCGATGGACAATCCGGTGTCGCTGCCGCGCCTCGCATTCATCGACTTCAAGCTCGGCGGCCTCGCGACCGACTGTGAGGCCGCGCTCACCGAAAGCCTGCCCTACCAGAATCTCGACCATCTGCGCGAATGCCTGCGGTCGCTGCGCGACCATCCCGAACGCAAGACCAAGACGGTCTACCGCGGCATGCGGCCGGACATCCTCTTCTCCCTGATCCGCAGCGGACTCTACCTCGGCGATGCCGGCGGCATGAAGTTTTACCCCGTGCCCGATGAAGCAACGCTCGAGTCCGAACACCACCTCTGGTGGCACTCGGCACAGGCCGTCAGAGGCTACTGATCCGCACATTCTTTGCCGTTATGCGCACCAAGCCGCGGCTCACGGCGCCATCTCATCATACCCCCGCAATCCACTTCGAATCATGAATCCACTCCACACCATCGCACCACTGCTTGGCATCATCGGACTGTTCTTCGCCTATCTCACCTATCGCCGCATCATTCGTGAGCCGGGCGGTGACGGGCGGGTTGCTGAAATTGCCGGTGAAATCCACTCGGGCGCGATGGTCTTCATGCGCCGCGAACTCATGCTCATCGGCGGTTTCGCAGTGCTGGTCAGCCTGCTGCTCGCCCTCAAGGATCCCTGGGAATCACTCGCCTTCGCGCTCGGTGCCGTCGCGTCCTCGGTGGCCGGATTCGTCGGCATGATGTCCGCCACCCAGGTCAACGTGCGCACCACGCTCGCAGCGCACCACAAGGGTGCAGGCGCCGCGCTCACCACGGCATTCTTCGGCGGATCCATCATGGGGCTCACGGTCGCCTCGATGGGACTCCTCGGCGTCGGCGGTTTGTTCCTGCTCTTCGGGCAAAATGAGAAAGACGTCCACATCATCCACGGCTTCGCCATGGGAGCCTCGCTCGTGGCGATCTTCTACCGCATCGGCGGAGGCATCTTCACCAAGGCCGCCGATGTCGGAGCCGACCTCGTCGGCAAGGTCGAATCCGGCATCCCCGAGGACGATCCGCGGAATCCGGGGGTGATCGCGGACAACGTCGGCGACAACGTCGGCGACGTGGCGGGCATGGGAGCCGATTTGTTCGAGTCGTACTGCAACGCAATGATCGCCTCGCTAGCCATTGCAGCCACCCTCGCGCTGGCCGACTGGCAGTCGCTGGCCATCTCGCGCGAGAGCCTGATGTTTCTCCCGCTCGCACTCGCCGCCACCGGTCTCGTCTGTTCGCTCGCCGGTATCGGATTGGTCAAGATCGCCTCAGGCGCGCAACCGGCGCGGGCGCTGCGCACCGGTACCATTGGCGCGGCGGTCCTCTTTGTGGTGCTCGCCGCTTGGGTGATTCGCCATCTCGGAGTGGAACCCAAGGTTTGGTATTGCGTGCTGATGGGTTCGGTCGGCGGCATCGCCATCGGCCTTTCCACCGAATACTTCACCGGTGGCGCACCGATGCGGTCGATCGCGAAATCCGCCCTCACCGGTGTGGCCACTGTCATGATCCGCGGCATGGCCGTCGGTATGGTGTCGGTCGTGATCCCGCTGGCGGTTGTCGCGCTCGTCATCCTCGGTGCCAGCCACAATGCCGGCCTGTTCGGCGTGGGCATCGCCGCGGTCGGCATGCTCGCCACGATCGGCATCACGATGAGCATCGACGCCTACGGGCCGATCGCCGACAACGCCGGCGGCATCGCCGAAATGGCCGGTCTCGGAAAACAGACACGCTCGATCACCGATAAACTCGACGAAGTGGGCAACACCACCGCCGCCATCGGCAAGGGATTCGCCATCGGCGCGGCCTCTCTCGCCGCACTGGCCATCATCGCCGCGTTCATCAATGTCGTCAGGCAGCACAATCCCGGGTTCCAACTGCTGGTTTCCGATCCCAAGGTTCTCACCGGCATCTTCATCGGCGGATTCATCCCGTTTCTCGTCAGCGCCCTGTCCATGACCGCCGTCGGCGAGGCCGCTCAGGAAATGATCGGGGAAATCCGGCGGCAGTTCCGCGAGATCCCCGGGTTGCTCGAAGGAACGGCCAAACCGGATTCGGCCACCTGTGTGCGCATCGCCACGGACGCGGCGATCAAACGCATGATCCTGCCGGCCGCGGTGGCGATCGGCTCGCCGGTCGTCGTCGGCTTCGGCTTTGGCGCGGTCACGCTCGGCGGCATGCTCGTCGGCGCGCTGCTCAGTGGCGTGCTGCTCGCGCTCTTCATGGCCAATTCCGGCGGCGCTTGGGACAATGCGAAGAAATTCATCGAGCACGGCAACTACGGTGGGAAGAATTCGGATCCACACCGCGCCTGCGTCGTCGGCGACACGGTCGGCGACCCGCTCAAGGACACCTCCGGCCCGTCGATGAACATCCTCATCAACGTGATGTCGATCGTCAGCCTGGTGATCGCGCCGCTGATCCATTGATCGCGGGTGCCAATCCCGGAGGCATCGCGGTGCCGATGCCGGCACTCCCGCGACACGGCTTCAGGACACTTCGGCGGTCCCGCTCTTTTTCTCCGGCCAAATCACCGACAACACGGTGGCCGCGGTGATCGTCACCAACACCACTGCCAGCGAAATCCCCTGGCTGATCTTGATGCCCTTGAGTTCGGTTTCGGCAAGGCCGAGATCATCAAGATAAGGGGGACCGGCAAGCAACAGCAGCTTCACACCGACGAAGGCGAGAATCAGGATCAGCGCGGGCTTGAGGAAACGGAATTTCGCAATCAGCGCAGCCAGGCAGAAATACAGCGCGCGCAGCCCGAGGATCGCGAAGATGTTGCTGGTGAAGACAATGAACGGATCGGGCGTGATCGCGAAAATCGCCGGAATCGAGTCCACCGCGAACACCAAATCGGTGATCTCGACCATGATCAACGCAAGGAACAACGGAGTGAAGGCCCAGCGCTTGGATAGCGATCCCGGAGGAGGGGGCAGCATGACCTCGCGTCCGGTCGTTGGATCCATGCGGTACTCCGGTGGCTGCGTGCGGCGCGTGACGAAGCGCTGACCGTCGAAGAAGGCCACGACCGGAAGAAAGCGCCGCGCGAGACGGACGAGCAGATTTTTTCCCGGATCATCCTCGGTGCGGATCAGCGCCATCTTGGCCGCGGTCACGATCAGGAAGAAGCCGAACAGAATCAGCACCCATGTGTGGGCCATGATGAGCTTGGCACCGAGCCAGATCATCACGCCACGCATTAAAAGGGCGCCGATGATGCCCCAAAACAGCACCCGGTGCTGGTATTTTGCCGGAACGGCGAAGTAGCCGAAAATGATCGCGATCACGAAAATGTTGTCCATCGCGAGCGATTTCTCCACCACGTATCCGGTCAAGTACTGCAGTGCCGCGACTTTGCCGTCGACTTCTCCGAGAACAATCCCTCCGTTCTGATAGACCGGCGTCGCCAGACCCAGACCAAGCCAGTGATGCTGGTAAGCAGCGTACACGAACCCGGTGAAAGTGAGGCCGCAGGTCAGCCACACCGCCGACCAAGCGAGCGACTCCTTCATGCTCACTTCGTGTGCCTCACGATGAAAGACGCCAAGGTCGAGTGCGAGGAAAAGCAAAACGATCGCAATGAACCCGATGTAGGCCCAATGCTTGAGATCGGTTTCAGGAAGAACAGCGGCTTGGGCGAGCAACGTATAGGCAGTCATTTGATCGGTTGATGAATCAAGCCGCGCGGGCTTGATGGCGTGACGAATGATGCCGAAACCCACTGACTGCAATCGAAATCGGCGGCTGAACGCACGGGAACTCGCCGTTGCAGGACGGTGGTCACCGGGATTGCTTGCCGGGATCGGTCTGTCGCATTTGCCGGTGCGATCGATCGGTGTGGAACCCTTGACCGAGGGCGCACCACATGGTGAGGCGGCCGCCGGAGTGTTGTGGAGCATGCGTGCGTTGCGGCTGCGGATGTGAACGAATGCTGTGGTATCCTGAAACAACGGGTGATCGGGTGACGGAGTGGTGGGGTTGGAAGTTCGGAGTGGGGCGCTCGCGATGAGTCGCATGGCTCAAGGAGCGGACATCGAGCAGACATGGGGATGCAGGTGGGATCCATGGTTTCAGCGGGCTGTGGGATGTGGCGAGGTCCGGCGCGGGAATGGTCGATCGGGGAACCCGAAGAAAGCCGGTGGATTCGGGGCAACGTGAGTCATGAGAGAAAGCTGAACACAAAGGACTGAATACATAGTGACAGACAAATTGTAGAAATCTGCGCACCTCGGGGATTGGCGCGCGGGGGAGGCGTCAGACGGGCGTGTGGTCACATGGGTGCCTTGCGTGCGTCCAGCGCGAGAAGCGCCGTCCAGTGCGACAAACTCAGGCTTCAGGCCTGCAGGACTTCGACGCCCCTGGCCTGCATGTCGCTGAGGAATCCAGGGTCGGCTCTGGAGTCGGTGATCAGGCAACTGAGCTCGCCGGGTCTGGCGAAGAAAAACGACGCCTTGCGCCCGAGCTTGGTGTGGTCGGCCATGAGCACCACGTCCTGCGAACCGGCCACCACGCGTTCTTTGAACGCTGCCTGCCGCGAGTTGCTTTCGCTCACTCCCCGCTCGGCATGCAGTCCGCTTCCCGAAAGAAACATCCGGTGGATGTTGTAGCGCTGCAATGATTTCTCGGCGGTCAGCCCGATGAACGAACGCGAACGCGGATCGAACAATCCGCCGGTGCACATGAGATCATATTGCGGCCGGTCCGCGAGGGCATTGAGGATGTTGAGAGCGTTGGTGAGAATCGTGAGCGGCAGATCGGGAAGAAACTCGACCAGTGTGAGCACCGTGGAACTGGCATCGAGAAAGATCGTTTCATTGGCCCGGATGCGTTGAGCGGCGAGTCGCGCGATCGCCCGCTTCTCGCGTCGGCGCACCCCTTGTCGTTCCGTGAAGGGCACATCGGTGCGGATCGGATCGGGTCGGCTCGCTCCACCGTGGATGCGGATCAGGTCGCCGTGGCGTTCGAGCCGTTCGAAATCCTTGCGAACCGTTTCATCGGTGACTCCGAGTGCCGACGCCACCTCGACGGTGCGCAAGGTGCCTGAGGCTTCGAGCAATTCGAGGATCCGGCGCTGACGATCGATCGCGAGCATGAAAAGGGAAATTGGATTGGCGGGGTGGGGGAATTGCGGGGAATCCGATGAAATGGCTCAAAATCAATGGGAAAATCTGCGTTTCATTGGTTATTTTTGGTTTTTTGATTGACTTGTCAACAAAAACCAACGATTCCCAAGTCGTCCGATGGCCGCAGTCCTTCCAGCCGCCCCGCCTCGCGCCGTGATTGAGCATCTGGTGCGCGAGCAGGTCTATGCGCGGCTGGGGCTGCCCTTGCCCCATGCGGCCAAGGCCCCGAATGCCCTGCTGGTGAACATTTCCGCGCGTCACTGCCACCTCACCCAAGCAGCCGTGGAGGCGTTGTTTGGTGCGGGCCATCGGCTCACCCCGATGAAGCCGCTTTACCAAGAAGGACAGTTCGCCGCGCGGGAGACGGTGACGTTGATTGGTCCACGCAGCCGCGTGATCTCGAACCTGCGCATCCTTGGGCCGTGCCGCGATCTCAACCAGGTCGAGCTGGCGTACACCGACGCGGTGTCGTTGGGTTTCGACATTCCCGTGCGGATGTCGGGTCGCATCGAGGGCACGCCCGGCTGCATGTTGATGGGTCCCGCCGGTTACTTCGAGCTCGATCACGGGGTGATCCGCGCGCAGCCGCACGTGCACATGCATCCCGACGATGCCGCGTTTTACCGGGTGAAGCATCTCGACGAGATGAAGCTCAAGGTGCACGGCCCGCTGGGCATGACGTTTGACAATCTGGTCGTGCGGGTGGATCCCGCGTTCAAGCTCGAGGTGCACATCGACACCGACGAAGGCAATGCCTGTGGTTTGAAGCCCGACACCTTTTGCGAATTGATCTGAAATCCGGAGAAACCAACGAACGAATCCATCCCCAACCCGCAACCCCCGAATCCACCCTACCATGAGCACCGCACTCGGCATGATTGAAACCCGCGGCTACGTCGGCAGCGTTGAAGCGACCGACGCAATGGCCAAAGCCGCCAATGTCCAACTGGTGAACCAGATCCAGATCGGCGGCGCCTTCATGACCGTTTTGGTCAAAGGCGACGTCGGCAGCGTGAAGGCCGCCGTCGATGCCGGAGCCGAAGCCGCCGGCCGCGTCGGCGAACTCGTCTCCGCGCACGTCATGGCGCGTCCGCATCCCGAGCTTCTCAAGCAGTTCGGCATTGCCTGAGACGTCATTCGATCCACCCCACATCCATCACACCCATGAAACAAGCCATCGGAATCATTGAAACCAAGGGACTCGTTTCCCTTCTCGAAGCCGCGGATGCGGCACTCAAGGCCGCAGACATCCGCATGACCGGCTGGGAGAAAATCGGTTCGGGTATCTGCACCGGATTTTTCTCCGGCGATGTCGCCGCGGTGAAAGCGGGTCTCGATGCCGGAGCCGCGGCCGCCGCCGTGGTCGGCAGCGTGAACTCCGTGCAGATCATCCCGCGCCCTCACGACGATCTCGCCAAGCTGGGATCGTGGCTCGGCTGATGTCCCGTGGCCGCGTCGCGCGGCTGCTGCAACCCCGTGTGGTCCGCCATGCTCGTCCTCATCGCCAACCTGGGATCGACTTCCTTCAAGTACCGTCTCTTCCGGATGGAAGGGGAGGCCGGGGAAGTGTTGGCCTCGGGCGGTGTCGAGCGTGTGGCGGATGCCGCGTCGGCGATCGGTGGTGCGCTTGACGATCTTGCCGCCGGTAAGGCGATCCCGGGTCTTGATGCGATTGACGCGGTGGGATTCAAAACCGTGCTCGGCAAAGGGCTGACCGGATGCGTTGAGGCGGACGAGCGCGTGATTGAAGCGCTTGAGGGTTTCTCGGATGTCGCGCCCGCGCACAACCCGCCGTATGCGGCCGGGATCCGGCGTTTCGCCGGGTTGTTGCCGGGCGCGAAACGCGTCGCGTTGTTCGAGACCGCATTTTACCAATGGGTAAAACCCTCGGCATCGAACTACGCGCTGCCGCGCTCGTGGCGCGATGCGGGAGTCCGGCGCCATGGATTTCACGGCGCGAGTCACAAATACGTGGCCGAGCGGTCGGCGGAGTTGCTCGGGCGCGACGACGTCGCGCGCGTTGCCCGTCGTTTGTACAGCGACGGGCCCCGGCCGGTCGCCGGCGCGCCGCTGCGCGTCATTTCCTGTCATCTCGGCGGATCGAGTTCGGTGACCGGCATTCTCAACGGCGTGGCCGTCGGCACGAGCATGGGATTTTCGCCGCAGAGCGGTCTGCCGCAGAACAACCGCGTCGGCGATCTCGACTCGGCCGCCGTTCCCTACGCGATGCGAGCGCTCGGCATCGGGCTTGATGAGGCGCAACGCCAACTCGCAGGCGAATCCGGTCTGCTCGGGTTGTCGGAAGTCTCCAACGACATCCGCGACATCGCGGCGGCCGCGGCTGCCGGGCACGACGGTGCCCGCCTCGCGATCGACCATCTCGTCCATTCGATCCGCCACTGGATCGGCGCGTTTCTCGTCGATCTCGGTGGTGTTGACGCGCTCGTCTTCACTGCGGGCATCGGCGAAAACAACGTTGCGTTGCGCGAGGCGGTTTGCGCTGGGCTCGAAGGATTCGGCATCCGCATCGATCCGCAGAAAAACGCGCAATGCCGCGCGGTCGAGGCCGACATTGCTGCTGCGGATTCGCCCGCCCGTGTCTTTGTCATTCCGGCAAACGAGGAACTCGTCCTCGCCCGCGAGGTCCGCCGGATGCTTTCCAACTGATTTTTCCCCACGTTTTTTTCCATCGAAACCAGCAACCCCCAGAACCACACCACCATGTCCAAGCCAGCAGTAGGACTCCTTGAAACCCGCGGACTCGCCTGCCTCATCGTCGGCGTCGATGCGATGCTCAAATCCGCGAATGTCGAACTCGCCGGACCGATGAAGCAGATCGGCAATGCGATGTGCAATGCGGTCGTCACCGGTGACGTCGCCGCCGTCAAGGCCGCCATCGATGCCGGTGCCGCCGCCGCATCGGATGCGGGCGAAGTCGTCAGCGCCCACGTGATCGCCCGGCCGGACGAGGCCATCGAGGGTATCTTCCCGAAGGAAGCGGCCACGCGCGCGCCGAGACGCTGATGCGATGCGCGGGCGGATCACGCGTCCGTCCGCGCCCGGTCCCACCTCCCAACCCATCCCACACGCCATGTTCCTCGCGGAAGTCATTGGTCAGGTCGTCGCCACCAAGAAAGACGAACAGATGGTCGGCAGGAAACTGCTGCTGCTGCGTCCGAAACTGGTCGATGAGAAACAGCCGACCCGGTTCAAGGACGGATCGAACACGATCGTCGCCATCGACACGGTTGGTGCCGGCGAGGGCGAGCTCGTGATGTTCTGCCAAGGCAGCTCGGCGCGCAATGCCCAAGGTCTCAAGCAGATTCCCGTGGACGCGGCCATCGTTGCGATCGTCGACCGTGTCGAGGTGATGGGCAAGACGCTCCACCCCGCATGATGTTCCGATACTGGTCATGAAGACGCTCGATCCCGAACAGCTCCGTGCCGTGGTCGAATCCGTGGTGTCGCGGATCGCCGTCGGTGCGCC